>CANIMS010000111.1 GCA_947468785.1 Betaproteobacteria bacterium | reverse complement strand
GTTGGGCAAGAGGATATGAAATTAGCAATCTTGATTGCAGCTCTCGATTCCAGCGTGGGTGGAGTTTTGGTAATGGGAGATCGCGGGACTGGAAAATCCACGGCGGTTCGTGCACTTGCAGCATTACTCCCAGAGATGAGTTCAGTTCAAGATTGTGTGTATGCCTGCGATCCAAATGCGGCAAGTGGAACTTGCCCGATCTGCGACGAACTAAGAGCCAAACTCAAGATTGGCGGAAAACTCAAGGCGATTAAGAAACCAGTGCCAGTCGTTGACTTGCCATTGGGTGCTACCGAAGACCGCGTCATTGGCGCATTAGATATTGAAAAAGCGCTTAGCTCTGGCGAGAAAGCATACGAACCTGGCTTACTTGCTAAAGCGCATCGAGGCTTTCTCTACATTGACGAGGTTAATCTCCTGGAAGATCACCTAGTTGACTTATTAATTGATGTTGCAGCTTCTGGTGCAAACGTTGTTGAGCGAGAAGGTTTAAGTATTCGTCACCCTGCTAAGTTTGTTTTAGTGGGTAGCGGCAATCCCGAGGAAGGTGAGCTACGTCCTCAACTACTAGATCGCTTTGGTCTTGCAGTTGAGGTGAAAACTCCACAGGAAGCAAAATCTAGAGTGGAAATTATTAAGCGACGTGATGAGTTTGAGCGCAATCCAGCCAAGTTCATGGAGATCTGGGAAAAAGAGGACGACATTATTCGCCAGCAGATTCAGGCTGGTAAAAAGAAACTGCCTTCAGTCAAAGTTGATGATTCAATGCTAGAAAAGGTAACTCAACTTTGTAGTCACCTAGGAACTGATGGTCTGCGTGGAGAATTAACATTGCTGCGTGCTGCCCGCGCTTATGCCGCGCTCTGTGGAAAAAATCATGTAACACTTGAACATCTCAAGAAAATCGCAGTACCAGCCTTACAGCATCGTCTTAGACGCAATCCTTTGGATGACTCCAGCTCTGCAGTACGAGTCAGAAGAGCATTAGAAGAATTATTTCCCGAAACAAGCAAGTAAGCCAGTGTCGTCTTTTGGAAAATCAAACACAAACCCAAGAGATCAGTAAGAGCGCCAAACTCGAAACTTGGTTGCGTGCACTTCAGGTCGCTCAGCTCTTAGCTATTAATCCGCATGGTTTAGGTGGCGTCATTTTGCGTGCACGTTCCGGTCCAGTCAGAGATCGTTGGCTAGCTTATCTCAATACCGTTGCTCAATTAGGCGGTATGCGCCTGCCATTGCGCAAAATGCCACTCGGAATTTCTGATGAAAATCTGATTGGCGGCATCGATCTCGATCAAACCTTACGAACTGGTAAGGCGGTTCTCAGGCAGGGGCTACTGGCTCAATGTGATCAGCAGTTATTGCTCATGCCAATGGCTGAGAGAGTTGAGGTAGGGACTGTCGCAAAGGTAGTGAGTGCTCTAGATAATGGATTTATTTCTATTGAGCGTGATGGGCAAAGTAGAAGAATTGACAGTCACTTTGGAGTCATTGCCTTGGATGAAGGTATCGAAGATGACGAACACCCAAATGAAAAAATTCGGCAAAGAACGGCTTTTCTTTTGAATCTCGATATCATTGGCTGGAGAGATCTGCCCGAAACCGATGAAGATTTTTTACCCGATACTCAGTCACTTCAATATGCTCGAGAGAACTTCTCTGAAGTAATTGTGAGTGAAGATAATCTGAATGCATTAGTTGGCGTCGCCGAGCAGTTGGGGGTAATGTCAATCCGCGCCCTGAATTTAGCAATCAATACCGCTAAGTGTTTAGCTGCCTTTGATGAAGAAGATGAAGTAACTAGCATGCACTTGCAACGTGCGATTGCCTTAGTCTTATCACCGCGCGCTACGAGAATGCCGCAAAGCGCCCCACCAGAAGAGGAAGAAATTCCGCCTGAATCGGATTCAGATGAAGAGCCCGAGAATGCACAAGATCCATTAGATCAAGATTCGCCTCCCCCTGATCCTACCGAGGATCAACATCAGGAAGAAGATGAAGAGGAGCAAGAAAGTGATACAGAAAATCCACAGCCGCTTGAAGATGAAATTTTAGAAGCGGCTCAGGCGGCAATCCCTGCAGATATTTTGGCTCGTCTTGCTGATTTAGCTGACCTTAAAGCGCCCAAAGGGATGGGCGGTAAAACGGGTGCCGTCAAAGTAGGACGAATTCGGGGTAGGCCATTAAGTACTATGCCAGGAATGCCAGAAGGCGGTAAAACTCTCAGCATCATTGATACCTTACGAGCAGCCGTTCCTTGGCAAGCGATACGCAGGGCAGAAATGAAGGCAGCTGGGAAAATAATTCCTATTGGAAAAATTTTGATTCGAAAAGAAGATTTTCGGATCAAGCGCTATCAAGAACGTACCCAAACATTAACGATGTTTATCGTTGATGCTTCTGGCTCTTCTGCAATGCATCGCCTCGCCGAAGCTAAAGGTGCCGTAGAGCTTCTATTAGCTGAATGCTATATCAGACGAGATCAAGTAGCGGTGATGTCATTTAGAGGTAGTGCGGCTGAACTCATCTTAGCCCCAACCCGTTCTTTGGTTAAAGCGAAGCGAGCCTTAAGCGGTCTTCCTGGCGGAGGGGGAACTCCCTTATCCCGCGCAATTGATGAATCTTTTGAAGTAGCTAGCGCATCGATGAGAAAAGGACTGACCCCTGCTTTAGTTTTCCTAACAGATGGCCGAGCCAATATCGCAAAAGATGGATCTCCAGGTAGACCAAAAGCAATGGAAGATGCCCAGCAATCAGCACGTACTGCTTCTCACTATTCATTTAAGTCATTGTGGATAGACACCTCACCCCAAGCTAGGGATGAAGGTAAGGTAATAGCGGCGCTACTCGGGTCGATGTACTTGCCTCTACCGAATGCAGGAGCAAACGAGGTTTCTCAAGCAATCATGCAAGGACTCAAAAAGGCTTAGTGTTTAGACTCAGCCAGACCTGAGAGAATCAACTCTGCAACCTTGCCTGGTTCAAGCTCATGCATGATGTGACCACCCTCCCACTTCAGAATTTCTGCGCTTGGAAAATAATCCCGAATAATCTTCTCCAAGGGTTTTACCGGAATCCACGCATCTTGATTACCTAAAACACAAATTAATTTACCTCGATACAAATCGGCTTCAACTAAAACTTTCTGAATATCCGCTGCCGCCATGAAATTCATAGAGCCACGAACATGGTCTGGCCGCTCAAAGAGTTTTCTATAGAAGACTCTGCGGGTCTCTGGCAAGATAGTATTTGTTGAATCTAGTAGCTTATCTACCATTCCCAAACTGGGTGAAAGTGAGGCAAGCAAACTAGAAAGTGTTGATGATCTTGTAATCGGGCCCAAAAGTGGTCCAAAAAAAGTGGTGTAGACAGGTGGTGGCGGTATAAAAGAAGGATTTAAGGCAATCACCAGCTTTGGCTGCTGTTCTGCAGCCACTGCAAACCGAATGGCCAAGGGCGCTCCAGCAGAATGCCCTACTACTATCGATGGCGCTTCGATACCCAATTGATGAATCAGCAACTGTAGTGAGCGCGCTATTTCATCGAGCTTTAGGTCTTCTAATTTTGCGCCGACAGTAAAAGCATGGCCTGGCAAGTCTGGCACCAGGACTTGTGCATCACTTTCCAATAAAGGTATGAGATCTGACCAGGAATGGGTTGAACTCCCAGTTCCATGAAGCAGCAAAACAACGGGGCCCTTACCTGCGAGCTGAACATGCCAATCTAAACCCCCAACAGAGACAGTGCCACTGTGTTGTCGGTTAGGCCAATCTAAAGGTATCCGTTTCATTGCTTATAAAAACTCTTTAAGTGCTGCAAGGCCAATGGTTGGCTGCTCTTCTTGCGGTAAGTGACCAATATTGGGCAAGGATACTCTTTTCACATTGGGCATTACCTTGAGGTAATCATTTGAATTGCTAATGGGGATAAAAGCATCTTTTTCACCCCAGATCAACAATGTAGGAACTTGAATATTGGCTAAAGACGGTACTGGGTCTTTTAAAACAGTTTGCTGCATACGAGCCAAAATTGCACCCCTCACTCCCGGAGCTAACATCAGATCATAGTAGCGATTCACTAAATCATCGTTGAGTGTTTTTGGATTAGCGTAAGCGGGCTCAAGGTTCATTGCTAAGAAGGTCTTAGAAAAGAAATAACGATAGAGTTGAGCAATAGCGGGAATTTCTGTCTTTTTGCCATACTCGATACCAGGGCTAGCATATCCATCTGGAGAGATGAGTACCAACTTTGCCACCTGATTCGGATAACGAGCAGTAAATTGCCAAGCAAACTTCCCGCCCATAGAATTACCAACCAGCACTACCTTAGAAATCTGCAGGGCCTTCAAGAAAGCCTCCAGCACTTCTACACTTCTCTCATCGGTATAGATGCCGCTGGGGTCCTCTCCAGTTAGACCAAACCCTGGCAAGTCAACAGAAATAACGCGATACTCATTACTTAAGGACTGAGACCAAGTGTCCCAGGTCTGCAAGCTGGCGCCAAAGCCATGTAGAAATAGAATGGGTATCGGATTTTTGGAGGGGCCAGTATCTTGGTAATGAATGTTGACTCCTAGTGCATTGACATAAGCATTCTTAGGAGAGCTATAGATTTTCTCTAACTCTGATTTAGATTTGTCGGGTGTCCATAGATAGAGAGCAGCAAAAAATAGAGTTGCCGTTAATACAATCGCAATCATTTTGAATGCTTTTAGGAACATCAGGTCTAGCCTTAAAATGACAATAATTTATTTTTACCAATACTAAGACTGTAATAGAAAAATGATTTCCAGCACTAATCAACCACTCGCCATTATTACCGGAGCTTCTTCTGGAGTTGGCTTATATGCTGCCAAGGCCCTACTCGCTCGAAATTGGCGACTCATTCTGGCCGTCCGCGATCCTCAAAAAATGGAATTGACTGCTAAGGCACATCAATTTAACTCTAGCCAATTTGAAATCTGGCAGTTAGACCTTGGGAACTTAGACAGTGTTAGAGCATTTGTGCAACGCTTTAATGAAAGCGGTCAAAAGCTCAATGCCTTGCTGTGTAATGCAGCTACATACCTACCACTTCTAAAAGAACCGGCACGTTCCCCTCAAGGTTTTGAGATCAGCGTCGCCACAAACTATTTTGGGCACTACGTCTTAAGCAGAATGCTGCTAGAAAATCTGGTTCAAACTGCTAAAGCACATGAGCATGCGCGCCTAATTACACTAGGCACCGTGACGGCAAACTCAGAAGAATTCGGCGGCAAAGTTCCTATTCCTGCCCCTGCTGATATTGGCGCCCTAGAAGGTCTCATGGCTGGCTTTAAAGCACCGATAGCCATGATCAATGGAAAACCCTTTAAACCAGGCAAAGCATATAAAGACAGTAAGTTATGCAATATGGTCATGAATCGAGAGCTACAAAAAAGATATCACGCCAGCACTGGCGTAATCTTTAATACTTTATATCCTGGGTGCGTTGCAGAGACAGCGCTCTTTAGAGATACGCCACCACTCTTTCAGAAAATATTTCCCTGGTTTCAGAAAAATATTACTAAAGGTTATGTGAGCCAAGAGCTTGCTGGCGAACGGGTTGCTCAAGTAGTAGCTGACCCACGCTTTACCCAATCAGGCGTTCACTGGAGTTGGGGTAATCGCAACTCAGCAATCAGAGAGCCTTTTGCCCAAGAGCTCTCCATGAAAGCCAAGAGCGAAAAGCTTAGTAAAGACCTCTGGGAGATTACCGCTAAGCTAGTCGGAATGCCTAGCGATTAACTCAGCGACTAACTGAGTTACTTAATCAAAACCAAGCAAATCAAAGATATCCCTGTCCTTCATTGGTATTGAAGGTAGCGGGTCTGCCCCGAGCCAGAGTGCGGCAGCTAAACGCATGTACTCTTGTTGAACTAGCTCAAGCTCAGGTGAATACTCCATTTCAAATAAGGTAGATTTTTTAAGACGACTGCGGCGAATCACATCCAAGTCTGGGAAATGAGCCATCGTCTTTAATCCAACTTGTTCATTGAATTTATCAATTTGATCGGTATCTTTACTGCGATTAGCGATCACGCCACCTAATCGAACGTTATAGTTTTTCGCTTTTGCGCCAATGGCCTGAATAATACGATTCATCGCAAAAATAGAATCAAAGTCATTAGCAGTCACAATGAGAGCTCGGTCAGCGTGTTGCAGTGGAG
>CANIMS010000110.1 GCA_947468785.1 Betaproteobacteria bacterium | reverse complement strand
TACTCAGTGCAAGCAATATGCCTGTGTAGGACAAAATTAAGCGTCTTGAGGGGGTATGGGTTTTCATAGTGTCTCCAGCTGTTTTTTATAGTGTAGCGGGTTTAGCTGTCTTGGGGCGAGTAGAATAACTTCACGTTTTCACTGAGTCTTTATGCGCTTTCGATCAGCTGGCTATACCCCTCTTATGCTTGCGGCACAAACCTGTGCTTTATTGGGTTTTGCTTGCTACGCCGTAGTGTTAACTACCTTGCAAGAGGAGTGGCATTTATCAAACCTCGAGTCAGGTTTAATTGCCAGCGCTTTTTTCTTTGGGTATATGCTCGCAGTCCCTTTGGCAACTGCGCTAACCGATCGAGTAGATGCCCGTAAGGTCTATTTAGTAGGAGGTCTTTCCGCTACTCTTGGTCTGCTAGGTATGGCCTTTTTTGCGTTTAATTTTTGGACCGCTCTGATTTTTATGGCAATTAATGGTGCTGGTCTTGCTGGTACCTATATGCCCGGCCTGAAAATTTTGTCTGATCGTATTCAGACTGGTGAGTTAACGAGACATATTGCTTTTTATACGGCCTTCTTTGGAATTGGAACGGGGTTTTCGTATCTCTGTTCTGGTTGGATCTTAAGTGCCTTTGGTTGGCACTATGTATTTTCCATTATCGCCTTAGGACCTTTCAGTGCTTTTTTGATAGTGCTCTTATTCATTCCGCCTTTGCAACATGAAAAGTGGAAAGGCCCTATCAATATTCGCGTACATGACATCTTTCCAGTAGATAAATGGAAATTAGTCTTGCAAGATAAAAATGCATCAGGATTTATCTTCGGCTATACCGCTCATTCATTGGAATTATTTGCCTCAAGAAGTTGGCTTGTCGCTTTCTTTGCTTTTTGCACTGTCGTTACGGGTGAAACATTCTTCTTAGCTGCGACAACTCTAGCTGGCATTATTAATTTCTTTGGCGTTCCCTCATCTATCCTCGGAAATGAAATCGCACTGCGTATTGGTCGACAAAAATGGGTTTGTATAGTGATGGTAACGAGTGCGGCCTTAGGAATTGCCTTGGCTTGCTCTACAGGCCAATCGTGGTGGCTGATCTTTGCACTCGCTGTTGGGCATGCCATTTTTATCATGGCGGATTCTTCCACCTTAACTGCAGGCTTGGTCATTAGCGCACAAGAAAATATTAAAGGTGCTGCCATGGGGCTGCACTCACTCATGGGCTTTGGTGGAGGTTTATTGGGCCCAGCGATTTTTGGTTTTATGTTGGATCTTTTCGGATCCCGCACATCTCAATCTTCCTGGATCTGGGCATATGTTTCAGTAGTGATTTGGGGTGTCCTATTTGTTATCTATGAACGTCGAAATGGTTGGGGTAGTCAAGTAAGTAGATGAAACATACCCTCGTTTGTTATCACTGCTCTAGCGTCATACTTCCAAGCGAGTTAATTGAGGCAGACTTAGGCGGTGTGATGCAGCCTTTTTGCTGTCCAGGGTGTATGGCTATTGCCCAAACCATCCATGGTGAAGGCCTGGAAGTATTCTATGCTCGAAGAGCTCAGGCAGGAGAGAGGCCTGCAGAATATTTAGCATCCAATGAGATTCCAGAAAAACTTCGTCCCTATGATGATCCTTCTCTGCGTGGACGATTTACACGTCCTTATGGAAGTGTAGGGGAGTTAGAAACGACTCTACGCTTAGAAAAAATCCGCTGTGCAGCATGCGTTTGGTTATGTGAACAACATCTACGGCGTATTGCCGGCGTCAAGGATGTGCAAATCAATTACGTTACTCAAAAAGTCATTGTGCGTTTCTTACCCGATCAAACAAGCCTTGCCAGATTGATCTTTGAAATTGAACGAGTTGGTTACGAAGCTTGGCCTTTTGAGCCATCTTTATCTTTAGATCGCGCTAAAAAAGAAAGAAGACAATTACTCACTAGACTGGGCGTTGCGCTTTTAGGAATGATGCAAGTCATGATGTATGCCTGGCCTTCTTATGTGGGTGCCGATGACATCACAGCAGAATATGGCTTGCTCTTGGCATGGACAAGTTGGGCCTTGACTGTGCCTGTCATGGTCTACTCTGCGGGCCCTATTTTTCAGGCAGCATGGCGTAGCGTGCAGTCATTTAAGCAAGCGCACATGCTGGGGATGGATGTACCAATTGCACTTGCCTTGGCATTGGCATTCATTGCTGGAACTATTAATCTAGTAAGGGGCTCTGGTCAAAGTTATTTTGACTCCATTACGATGTTTGTTGCTTTTATATTGGCTGCACGCTATGTGGAGTTATTGGCAAGGCAAGATGCTCAGGGTGGCGCTGAAGCTTTAGCGAAGCAATTGCCTGCAACATGCGAACGGATAGCGGATTACCCAAGCTCACAGGTAGCGGCTTTAGTGCCTGTAGTCAATTGCAACCCAGGCGATGTCTTACGAGTATCTCCAGGTGAAGTGGTGCCTGCAGATGGAATATTGATTGAAAATGCGAGTGCTTTAGATGAGTCTCTTTTAACTGGAGAGTCCAAACCAGTTGAGAAAAAAATAGGTGATCGCATCTATGCCGGCACTCATAACATTCTCAATCCCCTCATTATGAGAATTGAGGCAGTCGGGCAATCTACTCGTATCGCCGGTATTGCTTCTTTATTGGATCAAGCTTTGTTAGCTAAGCCAGTGATGGTAAGCCTTGCTGAAAAATGGACGGCCTATTTTGTTGCCTTTTTATTGTTTAGTGCATTTTTGTCATCTGCAATTTGGTTGTACTTTGATCCAAGTAGAGCATGGACTGTTCTCGTTTCAGTATTAGTAGCAAGTTGTCCATGCGCTCTATCACTAGCGGTGCCGACTGCAATGGCTGCAGCTCAAGGAGCTGTCACGAAGTTAGGTTTATTGATTGTGCGTGGACATGTCATGGAAGGTTTAGTGAAAGCTACGGATCTCGTTCTAGATAAAACTGGAACACTCACCATGGGTCAACCAGAGCTCCAAGAAATTGTGAACTTACGTCCGGGATTCAATGCTCAGGATGCGCTAGCGATTGCAGTAGCGCTGGAAGGAGGGCAGAAGCATCCTTTAGCGCTTTCACTATTGCGCGCTGCTCAAGATGAGCAATTATCCATTCCTGTTTTATCGGAGCCTGTCACCAATATATTGGGCAAAGGCTTATCTTCAGGCGCCTACCGCTTGGGCAGTACGGCTTGGCTTGGTATTTCATCGGGATCTGAAGTGGGTCAATATGGTCAAGTACATCTAGCAGATGAGGAGGGATTAATCGCCAGTTTTATTTTCTTAGATACTGCCCGAAATGGTTTAAAAGATTTATTAGCAAGTGCTCAGCGGAGGAGCATCACTGTGCACTTGGTATCTGGTGATGATCCAGCAACAGTAGCTTGGTGGGCTCACCATGTTGGTATTAGTAGTTATCTCGGGGGTTGCACTCCTGAAGATAAGTATGATTTTATCGAGCGCCTTCAAAATACAGGTCGATTTGTTTGGGCAATTGGCGATGGTGTGAATGATGCTCCACTGTTAGCGCGTGCTGATATATCGATTGCTGTTGGTACGGGGGCACCCTTAGCCGCTGCTGGGGCTGATGCGATCCTAACGACAACTTCTCTGAAGCCTTTGGCTAAGACATTGTTGTTGGCAGAGAAAACAGCGACCATCATCAAGGAAAACTTACTGTGGGCATTGGTCTATAACCTACTAGCCATTCCTGCGGCGATGATGGGCTGGGTCAATCCATGGATTGCTGGTATTGGAATGTCTTTGTCTTCTCTCGCGGTGACCTTAAATGCCTGGCGTTTACGAAAGGCTTAGACTGTCATCATGGAAAGCTTATTTATTTTGATCCCTTTGTCCTTGTTAATTGTCGGGCTCCTAGCTTGGATTTTGAATTGGTCAGTGAAGAGCGGTCAATTTGATGATTTAGACGGTCCAGGCCAGTCCATTTTGATGGATGATGATGCTCCAAAAGCGCCTAAAGTTAGTGAACACACTCAAAAATAGCCATACATTAGTTGAGTAGTTTAGGTACGTTTCGGCATTATTCGATACGTCTGAATTTTGCCCCTTCCTTTTTGATATAGATCAAATTCCCCTCAAAGCCTTACTTTGATAATCGATTCAGTCTATTTGGATTGTGTCGTTGTTTGGTCAAATTAAGGAGAAACCATGGGACTTACCGTGGGGAGTAATCAAGATACCTTCAATTACAAGGTTGTCAGTCAATTTGCCATAGTGACTGTTCTTTGGGGAATTGTTGGCATGCTCGTGGGGGTCATCCTAGCTGCTCAGCTCATTTGGCCAGAAATCACTTTTAATATTCCATGGCTAAGTTATGGCCGTTTACGCCCACTGCATACCAATGCAGTGATTTTTGCTTTTGGTGGATCTGCGCTCTTTGCAACGTCTTATTACATCGTGCAGCGCACCTGTCAGGTAAGGCTATTTTGTGACAAGTTGGCGGCATTCACGTTCTGGGGTTGGCAAGCGGTTATCGTCGCAGCTGCCATTACCTTGCCATTAGGATTAACTACCTCCAAAGAGTATGCCGAGCTCGAATGGCCAATCGATTTATTGATCACGATAGTTTGGGTGGCATACGCCATCGTATTCTTTGGCACCATTATTAAACGCAAGACCAAACATATTTACGTCTCGAATTGGTTCTTCGGCGCTTATATTTTGACGATTGCTGTTTTGCATATTGTGAATAACATCGAGATGCCTGCCAGTCTTTTTAAATCTTATTCAGCATATTCAGGCGCACAAGATGCAATGATTCAATGGTGGTATGGTCATAATGCAGTAGGCTTCTTTTTGACAACTAGCTTCTTAGGAATGATGTATTACTTCATTCCTAAGCAGGCTGAGCGTCCTATCTATTCATATCGTTTGTCCATCGTCCACTTTTGGGCCTTGAACTTTACCTATATGTGGGCAGGTCCTCACCACTTACAGCATACTTCCTTGCCTGACTGGACTCAGTCCTTGGGTATGGTCTTCTCCCTAATACTCTTGGCGCCATCCTGGGGCGGCATGATCAACGGCATCATGACTCTTTCAGGCGCTTGGTATAAGTTGCGCCGCGACCCCATCTTGAAATTTTTAGTAGTCGCCTTGTCCTTCTACGGTATGTCAACCTTCGAAGGTTCAATGATGTCTATTAAGACAGTGAATAGTTTGTCTCACTATACCGATTGGACAATTGGTCATGTGCACTCTGGTGCTTTAGGTTGGGTGGCGATGATTACCATTGGTTCCTTGTACTATCTTATTCCGCGTTTGGTTGGTCAACGCGATATGTACAGTACAAAATTAATAGAATTGCATTTCTGGATTGCCACAATTGGCGTAGTGATTTATATCGCCGCGATGTGGATTGCAGGCGTGATGCAAGGATTAATGTGGAGAGCATTCGAGCCAGACGGAACTTTGACTTATAGCTTTGTTGAATCTGTCAAAGCAACCTATCCCTTCTATGTCATTCGTTTAATAGGTGGCCTGTGCTATTTAGGCGGCATGTTATTGATGGCATACAACGTCTATAAGACGGTGATTGATAAAAAATTCATTGACGCTCCTATTCCACAAGCGTCTATCGCCGCTCACTAAGGATAAGAACATGTCAGAACAACGTCGATTTTTTTCCCACGAAACGCTTGAGCGTAATGTAGGTTGGTTGATCATAGCGACCATTGCTGCAATTTCTGTTGCGGGTTTGGTGCAGATCGTCCCCTTATTCTTCCAGCACTCAACAACTGAGCCCAGTCCAGGTGTTGAGCCATATTCAGCATTGCGCTTAGCCGGACGCGATATCTATCAGCGCGAAGGTTGCTTAGGTTGCCATTCACAACAGATTCGCACTCTACGTTCTGAGGTAGAGCGTTACGGCCCTTACTCCTTGGCTGGTGAGTCTGTATATGATCATCCCTTCCTTTGGGGTAGCAAACGTACTGGACCGGATTTAGCGAGAGTGGGGGGTCGTTATTCAGATGACTGGCATCGCATTCATTTACGTAATCCTCGTGATGTCGTACCAGAATCCAATATGCCTGCATATCCTTGGCTTGCAAAAAATAAGGCTGATACTGATTCTATTCAGGCGCACATGGTTGCTATGCGTCGCTTAGGTATCCCATATACCGATGAAGATATTGCTAACGCACCTAAAGAGTTGGAAGGTAAGACTG
>CANIMS010000109.1 GCA_947468785.1 Betaproteobacteria bacterium | reverse complement strand
AGATTCGCCATGACGAATAAGGACAAGTTGTTTCATAGAGCCATTCTATAATCCGGTGATGAACTTTCTCACGCAAATTGATAATTTAGCGCTAATTGCCCTTTTAGCTGTTTCGGGCACTGCGCTTTTCCTACCTACATTATCTACGCTTATTGGCGGAAAAGGCTTGTCGCCTACCGAAGCGACAATTTGGATTAATCGACGTAAGGCTGCTGTTTTAGACTTGCGTCCGCTAGATGTGTATAAATCTGGCCATTTGCCCGGTGCGAAGCACATTGATGCTGCTGGGCTGGCAGCTGGAATCGAGAAGCTAAAGCTAGATCGCAAAAACCCAGTTGTTTTGGTTTGTGAAACTGGCAACCTTTCTCGTAAATCCGCATCTGCTGTGCAAAAGTTAGGTTTTGTAGAGGTAGCCGCACTTGATGGCGGCGTACAGGCCTGGAAAGAAGCAGCTCTTCCATTGATTAAGTAGGAGAAGTGATGCCTCAAGTAACAATGTATAGCACACAGGTTTGCCCATATTGCGTGATGGCAGAAAAGCTATTAATCAAAAAGGGTGTATCCAGTTTAGAAAAAATTTTAATTGATCAAGATCCTGCACAACGTGAAGCCATGATGAGTCGTACTGGGCGTCGTACCGTTCCGCAAATTTATATTGGGGAGACGCATGTTGGTGGATATGATGATTTAGTTGCATTGGATCGCGCTGGTAAGTTAGATCCTTTGCTCATTTAATGACTTAATACATAAAGAAAAGAAAGTTTGCGATGACTGAACAATCTTCCGCACCTCAAGATGGAATAGACGGCTCAAAGGAGCCAGGATTTCGGATACAGAGGATTTACCTGAAGGATTTATCTCTAGAGCAACCTAATGCACCACAGATTCTGATGGTTGCATCAGAGCCTCAATTACAGGTAGAAGTTGATGTTGCGGTCATGCCATTAAGCGAGGGTATTTTTGAGGTGACATTAAGTTCTACTATCACTGCAAAAGTAGAGACCAAGGTCTTGTTCTTGATCGAAGCGAAGCAATCTGGCATTTTTGAATTTAGCAACATTCCTGTTGAGCAAATTGATCCAATGCTAGGAATTGCTTGCCCAACGATTTTGTACCCTTATCTTCGTTCTAACATTGCTGACATCATTAGTCGCGCAGGCTTCCAGCCGATTCATTTGAACGAGATTAATTTCCATGGCATGTATGAGCATCGTTTAATGCAAGCTCAACAAGCAGCCGCCGAGGAAAGCAAGGGAACTCTTTCTAACTAAAGCTAAGGACAGGCCCACAGATCATGAAAGTGACGCTGCTCGGTGCTGGAGCTTGGGGAACTGCGATGGCTGCTCAAGCAGCCCGCTATCTACCAGAAGATGACGTCTGTTTATGGACTCGTAGTGCTTCTCAGTTAGCACAGATCCAACAGAGTAGGGAGAATACCGCTTACTTGCCAGGCGTAAAATTGCCTTCGACTTTGAAATTAGAAGACGATTTTTCTAAGGCCATCAAGAGGTTATCAAAAAATGATTTATTGGTGGTTGCAACGCCAATGTCTGGCCTTTCAGAAACGATTGCACATGCTTTAAAAGTTGCAGAGCATCCTCTCAATATTATTTGGTTGTGCAAGGGTTTAGAACCTCACACTGCTTTTTTGCCACATCAGGTTGTTGAGCGCGAAAACAAATTACATCATCACGGATTAACTCATGCCTTTGGTGCTTTATCTGGCCCTAGTTTCGCTCGAGAGGTTGCTGCTGGAATGCCCTGCGCATTAACTGTTGCAAGCACCTCAAGCGGTCTATGTGAAATTGTTCAGGCCGCGTTTCATCATGGCAATATGCGTATTTATTCTAGCGATGATTTGATTGGTGTTGAACTGGGTGGCGCCGTTAAGAATGTCTTGGCTATCGCAGCGGGTATTGGCGATGGTTTGAATTTAGGTTTGAATGCAAGAGCAGCTGTTCTCACCCGCGGCCTGGCAGAGATGATGCGTTTAGTTAAGGCTGCAGGCGGTCGATCAGAAACATGTATGGGCTTAACGGGTGTAGGCGATTTAATTTTGACTGCGACCGGTGATCTTTCTCGTAATCGGCGTGTAGGTCTTGAGCTTGCTGCAGGTAAACCGCTAAATGAGATCTTGACTGGCTTAGGTCATGTTGCAGAAGGAGTGCTTTGTGCTGCTGCCATTGCGGATCTTGCAAAACGTTTGAAGGTTGAAATGCCTATTACAGAAATGATGGGTGAAGTGTTGTCAGGCAAATTGGCAGCCCAAGATGCTGTAAAAAAACTCATGGGCCGTGATCCAAAAATAGAAGCCTAGAATTAATTGCCGCCCGCTAAGCCATTCTGACGCC
The DNA here is from genome assembly GCA_947468785.1 of Betaproteobacteria bacterium. Classification (GTDB taxonomy): domain Bacteria; phylum Pseudomonadota; class Gammaproteobacteria; order Burkholderiales; family Burkholderiaceae; genus Polynucleobacter. The sequence goes on along the minus strand of CANIMS010000109.1, from coordinate 3,847 downwards.
AGGCTTCGTAAACTACAATCGCAACCGTATTAGATAAATTCAGACTGCGACTGTTATCTTGCATGGCTAGGCGCATTTGATTGGAAGTGGGAATGGAGTTTCTGACTTCATCAGTAATGCCCTTAGTCTCTGATCCAAAAACAAAATAATCATTAGGTACATACTTGCCTTCATGGAACTTTCCACTACCCTTAGTGGTTAAAGCAAAAAGATGTATTGGATTTGGCTGTTCATCTTGCAAAAATTGCGCCCAACTTGCATGCACTTTTACTTTTGCAAATTCATGATAGTCCAGTCCTGCTCTGCGCAATTTAGCATCTTCCATTGGAAAGCCAAGCGGTTCAATGAGATGCAGTTTAGCCCCTGTATTAGCGCATAGACGAATGATATTGCCAGTATTGGGTGGTATTTCTGGTTCGAATAAAACGATATTAAACATGTTGTGCTCTTACATTATCAGAAGGATGTTTTGGTAGTTCTGAGTAACACCCAATTCATTACTCGCAAGACTCCATTGTCCTTCAGAATTCGTGCAATTTCATCTAATGTAGCGCCGCTGGTCATCACATCATCGAAAACAATCACGGATTTATTTTGAAGGAGCGAAAGCGAATCCCTTTCAAGGTAAAAAGCATCGCGAATATTAGCTTGCCTTATGAGGAGTGAACTTCCTGCATGCTGCTCATGATGATGATGCCGTTTCAATATATATGGTGTTTTACGTATAGAACTTTTACATTGAATGCGCCTTAATAGTTCCCAGCTCTGATTAAAACCTCGCAACTTGAGTTTCTCGGAACTCAGAGGAACAGGCATTAAAAAATCCGCCTCTAACTCGTTTATATGCTCGGACATGACATTGTTCCAGATGCTCGTTAGCCCATGCGCATAAGCTAGACGTTTTTGATATTTCAGTTGATGAAGAGCATTTTGTAATTTACCGTCATAAAAACCTAAACAATAGGTTTGATCAAAATACGGCATATTTTGAGTGCACTTCTTACATTGTCGATCAATGATCTCAGCGCTTATCAATGGAATTCCACATTGATAGCAGCATTCGTAATTACATAAGGCATGGTACGTGCAAACTTTCATACAGGCACCACAAACTTTAGATCCTTGATATTGCTCGCACACAATACATGCTGTTGGGAGCGCATACGAACAAAAAGATTGGAAGATTTTTTCTAGAAATTGCATGGGGCGCTGAGTATACTGAGCAAATGACCCAGTCAATCAGATGGTTACAGGATGAAATTGCAGATCGTATGCTGCAAAAATTAGACATCGTGAAGTTAGATGTAAAGGCTGCATTACTCATTCCAGATTTTCCCGGAAAGTATTTGTCTACTTTTACAAAACGTTTTCCTGGTGTACGGCTTGATAGCGTTTATGAAGAGGGTCTATCTGGTGTCAGCTCTTTGCGCTTTAAGGCATCTTTATTTCGTCGACGGGTATTGAATGGCTCGCAGAGCTTCTCCTTGGATGGCTATCTCCAGTCTGGGAAGTTAGCCCTCCCAGATAATTCAGTGGATTTAATTTTTAGCGATTTGTTATTGCAAGACTTGTCTGATCCCCATCATTTCTTAAAAGAATGTTGGCGGGTATTGAAAGAGGGTGGGCTGCTTACATTTAGCTACCTTGGCCCTGACACTGGTAAGGAGTTGCGTGCTCTAGATGCAGGTTCCTTGAAATTAAAAAATCTAGCAAGTCCATGGGATATGCACGATATGGGGGACGCCCTATTGAGCGGACGTTTTTCTGACCCAGTGATGGACATGGAATACCTGCATCTGGACTATCAGTCGGGGGATTTGCTGCTTACTGATGCATACGCTTTGAAATTGCTACAAATGATGCCCTCTGAATCGATTGAAAAGGGCTTTTTGCCTCAAAAATTAACTCTGGAAGTGGTTTATGGCCATGCCTGGGTTATTGGAAAACACCTTGCTAAGGCGCAGGAGAATGTTGCCTATATCGCTTTAAATCAAATTGGACGCAAGACTAGGTGAGATTCTGCTTAAGTGTAAGTACTCACTATCATTTTAAGCATTGTCAAGATTGGATGAGGCTGGGTTGGCGTAGTTTGTTCTTGAGTCTAATTAACCCTATAATCACCGCTGGAAGTATTGGCTTGAAACCGCATTTTGAGCATTTAGCTAGCGTTTTTTGCTGCTGTGCTCGCGACAATCAACAGAGAATAAGATGAATTTATTTGGAAAAGTCACTAGGACTTGGCTCTATTTAGTAGCAGCCTTCGGCACTGCTTTGGTACATGCAGCAGAAAACATGCCAGGCGGACCTGCCGTAAATCAGCTCAATTTTGCTGCGCCTGCAACAAAAATTATGCAAGAAATCCATTGGCTTCATTGGATGATGTTGGTGCTTTGTGCGGTGATTTTTATCGGTGTATTCGGAGTAATGTTCTACTCCATTTTGAAGCACCGCAAATCCTTGGGTCACAAATCTGCTTCTTTTCATGAAAGCACCACAGTTGAAATTATTTGGACTGTGATTCCCTTGTTGATCGTTATTGGTATGGCATTGCCTGCAACTAAAACAGTTGTTGCAATGAAAGACACTACAAATTCAGATATCACTATTAAGACTACTGGCTATCAGTGGAAATGGGGATACGACTACATCAAAGGTGAAGGTGAAGGGATTAGCTTTTTGTCTACCCTATCAACTTCACGTGAAGCAATTAATAACCTAGCTCCAAAATCAAATACGTATTTGATGGAAGTTGATAACGAAATGGTTGTGCCTGTTGGCAAAAAAATTCGTTTGATCACCACTGCTAATGACGTGATTCATGCCTGGACTATTCCTGCCTTTGGCGTTAAGCAAGATGCTATCCCAGGATTTGTTCGTGATGCTTGGTTCAAAGCTGAGACCATCGGTACTTTCCGTGGCCAGTGTTCAGAATTGTGCGGCGCTCAGCACGCTTTTATGCCTATTGTCGTGAGAGTCGTTTCGCAAGAAGACTATACGAAGTGGGTAGAAGAGAAGAAGAAAGAAATGGGCGCATCAAGTGATGATCCTTCGAAGGTTTATACCCTTGACGAACAAAAAGAGCGCGGCGCTAAAGTATATGCATCGAACTGTGCTGCTTGCCATCAACCGAACGGTAAGGGTGCCGGTTCATTCCCAGCCTTGGATGGTAGCAAGATGGTCTTAGGTCCTAAAGACGCTCAATACAACATCCTTCTTAATGGTAAAGGCGCAATGCCGAAATGGGCAGGTGTGATCTCTGATGGCGATATCGCTGCAGTGATGACCTATACCCGTAATGCATGGAGTAATAAAACGGGTGAGATTATTCAGACCCAAGAAATTATTACTGCACGCGGCGGCAAGTAATTCAGATTAACTAATACAGATAAAAACGAAACCGGAGTAATTCATGAGCACAGTCTCTACTACCCACGATCACGCACACGACCACGCGCATGATGATCACACGCCACACGGTTGGCGTCGTTGGTTGTTCGCAACCAACCATAAAGATATCGGTACGATGTACTTGATCTTCTCGTTTGTCAGCTTGTTAGCTGGTGGCGCGATGGCCTTAGGCATTCGTTTGGAGCTATTCCAGCCTGGATTGCAATTCTTCCGCCCAGAGTTCTTTAATCAATTGACAACCATGCATGGCTTGGTAATGGTGTTCGGTGCGATCATGCCGGCTTTCGTTGGCTTTGCTAACTGGATGGTGCCATTGCAAATTGGTGCATCTGATATGGCATTTGCCCGTATGAATAATTTCAGCTTCTGGATCTTGCCGGTTGCTGCTTTGTTATTGTTTGCTACCTTCTTGGTTCCTGGTGGCGCACCTTCAGGTGGT
>CANIMS010000108.1 GCA_947468785.1 Betaproteobacteria bacterium | reverse complement strand
GCTTAAGAGCTAATAGAATTTCGCCTTTACCCATTTCTGCGCTGAGGAAACGAACACCTAATAGCTTCAAAAACGGTACATTGAGCTCCTCACCTAAATTGGCAAGCTGTGTTTGAGGGTTGATTTGAACTTGTTTATTCATATGGTAATTTTAGAGGGTTAAACAGACTTTGGGAATTCACCCTAGAATAGTCCCATATGGCTTTTACCCTCACTGGTGGAGATGTCTGCCAGGTTACAATACCTACCCCGATACCCAATCCCTATTGGGTTGCTTTCTCACCTTCCTCTGCGAGGCTGGTGGATATCCCTTTAAACACCTCTAACCTTCCTGCTGACCCTGCATGGTTGAATGTTTTGGCAGGAAATCAGTTGACAGTCGAGCAGCATGATTTCTCAAGTCCAATTGCAAGCGCATACAGCGGTCATCAATTTGGTGTTTGGGCAGGTCAACTTGGTGATGGTAGAGCTATCCTGCTAGGAGATATTTCAGGACAAGAATTGCAACTCAAAGGGGCTGGCAAAACGCATTACTCGAGAATGGGTGATGGTCGTGCAGTTTTACGATCTTCTATTCGAGAATTTTTGTGTAGCGAGGCTATGCATAGCTTAGGCATTCCTACTACCCGAGCTCTTTCTGTGGTTGGTTCTAAAATGCCCGTTCTCAGAGAGTCATTAGAAACAGCAGCTGTATGCGCACGACTTGCTCCTAGCTTTATTCGTATTGGTCATTTTGAGCACTTTAGCTCCCTGCAGAATGTCGCAAGGCTGAAAGAATTAGCGGATCTTCTGATTGCAGATCATTACCCTCAATGTCTATCAGCAGAAGAACCGTATTTAGAACTATTCAGAAATGTTTCGAGACGTAATGCAACCTTAGTAGCGCAATGGCAGGCCGTTGGCTTTTGTCATGGCGTTCTCAATAGCGACAATATTAGCGCTCTAGGTTTGACAATTGACTACGGCCCTTTTGGCTTTCTTGATCAGTTTCAAATTGATCATATCTGTAACCATAGTGACCATGGTGGCCGCTATGCTTATCATCGTCAACCTCAGATCATGCATTGGAATATGGCCTGTCTAGCCAGCTCACTAGTTCCGCTTTTAGAACTAAAGCACGATGAAAAGGATGCTCAAAGCATGCTTCGTAATGCTCTTGAAGAGTTTCCATTGATCTATGGCGAAACATGGCAAAAATTGTTTAGAGCCAAATTAGGCTTTCAAACTACAGGTAATGAAGATATCCCATTGCTAGAAAGACTGCTACAAGCAATGCATGATTCGAAAGTTGACTTCACCTCATTTTTTAGAAGATTAAGTGCAGTGAATTCACAAACGCAAGTAAAAGATATTGCTTTACGAAATGAATTCATTGACCGCGAGTCAATTGATCAATGGTTCAATGACTATCTTATGCGGATTAAGTCTGAAAATATAAGCGATACAGAGAGGACTAATTTGATGAATCAAGTAAATCCAAAGTTTGTACTACGCAATCATTTAGCTCAAACCGCCATTGAAATGGCTGAGCGAGGTGATTTTTCAGAAATTCAAAGATTAATGGGTATCCTAGCTGCCCCGTTTGACGAGCAGCCTGAATATGAGGAGTACGCAAAACCTCCTCCCCCCGGATCAAATCATGTAGAAGTAAGCTGCTCTTCTTAATTTATTAGCATTCCAATAGAGATTATCTTTATGAAAAAAACGAACCAAGAATACAAAGAAGTTTTAAGTGATATCGAGTATCGAGTAACGCGAGAAGCGGCAACCGAGAGACCATTCACTGGTAAATACTGGGATCACTGGGATAAAGGTCGATATACCTGTGTTTGCTGTGGAACACCGCTATTTCTATCTGAAACAAAATTTGATGCCGGCTGTGGGTGGCCTAGCTATAATGCCCCAGAAGAAGAATTGGCCATTAAGGAAGTAAAAGATTCAACCCATGGAATGATTCGTACTGAAGTTCGTTGCGCAAATTGTGATGCCCATCTAGGCCATGTATTTGATGATGGACCAGCCCCAACGGGATTACGCTACTGCATTAACTCTGCCTCACTTAACTTTGAACCTAGCGATAACGCAGCCATCAATCCTAAAGGCTAAAAAATAAATAGCTGGATAATCCCTTTATGAAATTTCTTTTTGACCTTTTCCCCATTATTTTATTTTTTATTGCCTTTAAATTTGGTGATATCTATACCGCAACGATTGTGGCAATGGTTGCGACAATCGGACAGATCCTTTGGGTTTACTACCGTCACCGCAAAATTGATGCCATGCAATGGGTTAGTCTTGTAATGATCCTGGTCTTTGGTAGTTTGACCATCTTTCTGCATGACAAAACATTTATTCAGCTCAAGCCTACTGCCCTATATTGGCTTTTTTCTTCAGTTCTTTTTATTAGCTCAGAATTTTTTAAGAAAAATTGGATTGAAGTTTTAATGGGAAAACAGGTGACTTTAAAAGCACAGAACTCTCATTCTGTATGGATGACCTTAAATCGCGCCTGGGCTGCCTTCTTCTTTTTTATGGGCGCCCTTAACTTGTACGTTGCTTTTGAATTTTCTGAAGAAACTTGGGTTAATTTCAAGCTTTTTGGTAGTACCGGCCTACTCATTGTCTTTGTCATCATTCAAGGCATTTGGCTCAGTCGTCACATGGAACATCCTGAATCATGAATATAAATGAGCAAAGAATTGTTCTATTTGAAGCAGACCTAAAAAAAGCCTTTGATTTAAAGCATCTTCAGATTGAGGATGAGAGTCACCTTCACGCTGGTCATGCAGGAGCGGCTACGGGGGGCGGCCACTTTAAAGTAACCATCGTAGCCCCTGAGTTTTCAGGTCAAAACCTTGTAGCACGTCATAGAGCGATTTACAAAGCCCTAAATGAACATATTCCCCGGGAAATTCATGCGCTCACAATCTCAGCTCTCACCCCGGAAGAGTTCTGGGCCTGATAGTGCTTTAATATAGGCCGCAAACCCTTTTCATCAACTGATACATCAATCTACTTAAATCTTATGTTCAAAGCACGTCAATTTCTTTCACTCAGCGTATTGAGCGCCTGCCTCTTCTCCACAACTGCTTTTGCTCAAAATGCAGTAATTGTGAACGGCAAAGCAATTCCCAAAGCCCAATTAGATAAATTAGTTCAAAAATCAAATCAACCAGATAATCCACAAGTTCGTGATCAGGCTCGTGAAATGCTGGTAACACGTGAATTAATTTTGCAAGAAGCAGACAAGCGTGGACTCATTCAAAAAGAATCTGTTCGTGATCAGTTAGAGCAATCCAGAATGGGTGTATTGGTTGCTGCCGTATTTGAGGACTTTGTAGAAAAAGAAGGCGCTACTGATGCTGAGTTAAAAGCTGCTTATGAAACTGTCAAAACTCAATACACCGGTAAGGAATATCGCGTTGAGCATATTTTGGTTGAGAAAGAGTCAGACGCAAAGGCCATCGTTGCTCAGATTAAAGGCGGCGCTAACTTCGGAGAGATTGCCAAAGCAAAATCCAAGGATCCAGGCTCTGCGGCCAATGGTGGTGATTTAGGATGGGTATCTGATAATGCTCTAGTGCCTGAGTTTTCAAAAGCCATGGTGAAATTGAAAAATGGTCAAATTACAGATAAGCCTGTCAAATCACAATTTGGCTGGCACATCATTAAAGTGGTTGATGTCAGGGATGTCAAAGCACCCAGCATGGATGAGATTAAAGACCAATTAAAACAAATGATCATGTCCGATCAGAACTGGCAGAAAGCAAAGTTTGCAGAAATGATGCAGAAGTTACGGGCTAATGCAAAGATTCAGTAAGTAGCGCTCTTTATCTAGCGGGATAGCGACGAGGTCTTAATTTTTGTATCGCCATTCCCGCTAATCCGCATGCAAAGGCGGACACCACGAAGACATCTCTTGGTTGCGAGCTTTCCCAGATCCAGCCAGCGAACAGACCGCCTAAGGTGCCACCTAGACCATATGAAACGGTTGCCATTAAGGCTTGACCCCGCGCTTGAAGAGGTCCTGTAAACCAGCGCTGTAAAAGCTTTGTAGCCGCACTATGATGTGCTGCAAAAGTTCCTGCATGCATTACCTGAGCAATGACCAATATAGAGGTAATAGGTAAAAAGGCCATTAGCGCAAACCGAATTACCCCGATTACAAATGATGCTTGCAATACGACTTCAGGATCGAGCCTGCTAAGCACTTTACTTTGGTAATAAAAGAACATGACTTCTGCAAATACCCCTAAGGCCCAAAACAATCCAATTTGAAATTTGTCATAGCCCAGACTGGCAAGATACAAGGAATAGAAAACGTACAGGGCTGCATGAGCAAATTGCATAAAAAAACCAGATAGTAAAAACCAGCGTACATCTGGATTTAGCAATACCACCCAAAACTCCCCTTTCACCATCTTATGACGTTCCAACTTAGGCTCATGTAACAGGAAGGTGATTGCAGCCAATGCTATCAAAACAAAGGTGCCAATGATTGGGTAAATTTCAATGCCTTTACGTTGGAATAGTTCTCCAGCAATCAGCACCATCGTTATAAATCCAATTGAGCCCCATAGACGCAGTCGACCGTAACGTTTATCGAATGAATTGTCTTTGTATAAGGCATGTACGGTAGCAGATTCACCAAGTGGCATCAGACTGCTCAAGATGGTGTGCAATACAAACATCCAGATAAAAAATCCAATATAACTATTTAAGAAATAAATAGCAGTGAAAACAATAGCTGCGAAACAAGCACAAAAGCGAATAATTCCAATTCGATTGGATAGATAGTCTGATAACCATCCCCAAGAGAATGGGCCAACAATGCGAGTAATTTGTAGCATTGACATCAAGATTGCGATCTCAATGACAGTGAAGCCTCTATCTAAAAAGAATAGGCTGGCATAAGGCGAGACAAGACCAACATAGGCAAAGTACAAAAAGAAAAAGGACCCGAAGGCCCAGCGAACCAGTGGTGTCATTTCAATAGTCTAGGCTAATCTATTTGAGAGCCTGGTCGTGCAGAAGGAATGGGAGGTGTTGAAAGAGAGACATCGCCGCATTGTGCGCGATGACGCAAGGCATGATCCATCAACACTAATGCAAGCATTGCTTCAGCAATGGGCGTAGCCCTAATGCCAACGCAAGGATCATGTCGACCCTTCGTCTGGACAGAAATAGGCTTACCATCAATGTCGATAGAGTGTTTCGGTGCATGAATGCTCGATGTCGGTTTAATAGCAATGGATACTTTTAGGTCTTGCCCGCTACTAATTCCACCAAGGGTGCCTCCTGCATGATTAGTTGCAAAACCATCCGGGTAAAGTTCGTCGCCATGTTCACTGCCTCGCTGAGCCACAGACTTAAAACCAGAGCCAATTTCGACGCCCTTCACAGCATTGATACCCATCATCGCATGCGCTATATCAGCATCTAATTTATCAAATAAAGGCTCCCCAAGTCCGATAGGAACATTGCGTGCACGTACTTCAATTCTTGCACCGCAAGAATCACCGCTTTTACGTAATTCGTCCATATAGGCTTCGAGCTGAGGAACGATTTGGGCATTCGCTGCAAAAAATGGATTTTGATCTATTTGCTGAGGATCCTGAAAGGGAATCTCAAGTTCCCCGAGTTGACTCATATAGCCATAGAACTCGGTACCGTACTGAAGCTTTAGCCATTTTTTGGCAATCGCAGCCGCAGCAACTACTGGAGCAGTAAGTCGAGCTGAAGAGCGACCTCCTCCGCGTGGATCTCGTAATCCATATTTATGATGATAGGTATAGTCCGCATGCCCAGGTCTAAAGGTGTGCAAGATGTCACCATAGTCTTGGCTGCGATGATCGGTATTTCTTATCAGAAGGCCAATGGGGGCGCCAGTAGTCTTGCCCTCAAACACCCCAGAGAGGATTTCGACTTTATCCTCTTCTTTGCGCTGAGTAACATGCCTAGAGGTGCCGGGCTTACGGCGATCTAGATCAATCTGAAGGTCTGACTCAGTAAGTAGCATTCCCGGAGGGCAGCCGTCAACTACAGCCCCTATCGCAGGACCGTGTGACTCACCAAAGGTGGTGACTGTAAAAAGGAGGCCTAAAGTATTCCCAGACATACCGACATTATGTCATTTGTCAGAAATTCCAGGCTAGAACGCCTTAATTTGTGCTTTTTTCGGTATCTTCTGGCCAATCCCGAATGTAAGCCTTTAGCATGGTGTTCTC
>CANIMS010000107.1 GCA_947468785.1 Betaproteobacteria bacterium | reverse complement strand
GCCCATGATTGCCAAATTGGTGATCACACCATTTTTTCGAGTAATGCCCAAATTGCTGGTCACGTTCATGTAAATGATTGGGCCATTATGGGCGGTATGTCAGGCGTCCACCAGTTTGTGCGTATTGGGCAGCATGCTATGTTGGGTGGGGCCTCGGCTTTAGTGCAAGATATTCCACCGTTTGTCATTGCTGCTGGCGATAAAGCCTCTCCCCACGGTATTAATGTCGAAGGTCTCAAACGCCGTGGTTTTTCTAGCGAAACTATTTCCGCTCTGCGTCAGGCTTATAAGGTTTTGTACAAGGATGGTCTTAGTTTTGAAGAGGCTAAGGTAGAAATACAGAAAATGGTTGTAGCAAGCGCAGGTGATCCTGCCACTAAAGAAAAGCTCGCGCAGTTTCATGACTTTATTGCCGCTTCAACGCGCGGCATTATCCGATAACGTTAGGATAATTTTGCCTAAGTTAGCTTGTGTAGCTGGCGAACCCTCCGGTGATCTGCTTGCTGCGCCAGTATTGAGTGCGCTCAATCAAATTCCGGATATGTCAGGTCTAGAGGTATATGGCATTGGCGGGCCCCGTATGCAAGCAGAAGGCATGCGCTCCGATTGGCCAATGGAAACCCTGAGTGTTCGAGGTTACGTTGAGGCGATCAAACAACTGCCAGCTATTTTGAAACTTCGTAAAGAGCTCATTGCACATCTGTTAGGAGAAGGTCGGCCTGATGTCTATCTCGGTATAGATGCACCAGATTTTAATTTGGGCGTGGAATTGCAATTACGTAAAGCAGGTATTCCTACGCTGCACTTCGTTTCTCCTTCGATTTGGGCTTGGAGAGCGGGGCGCATCAAGAAGATTGCACAAGCAGTAGAGCGCATGCTTTGCATCTTCCCTTTTGAAACAGAAATCTATGATCGTGCAGGCGTAGCCTCAACTTATGTAGGCCATCCTTTAGCAAGTGAAATACCACTTGAACCAAATACTGGAGCAGCCAGAGAAAAAATTGCGAAGACTTTGAATATTCAAAGTGATGCACTCGATGGCCTGGTGATTGCCGTTCTGCCAGGTAGTAGAAGTTCGGAGATAGAGCTCATTGCCCCTGTCTTTTTCGACACCATGCGATTATTAGTCGATCGCTTAAAGGGTCAAAAACTGCACTTTTTAATTCCGGTAGCCACACCGCAATTACGTGAACCACTAGAACAGCTTTTACTGCAGACTCAAAACGTCAGCCCGGATATTCAGATTCATTTGCTTGATGGAATGGCAGATGAAGTATTAGAAGCATCTGACGTTGTCCTGATTGCGAGTGGCACGGCAACCTTGCAAGCTGCTTTATGGAAGAAGCCGATGGTGATTTCTTATAAGGTACCTTGGTTAACTGCACAAATCATGAAGCGCCAGGGATATCTTCCTTATGTTGGCTTGCCTAATATCTTATGTGGTGAGTTCGTAGTTCCGGAATTACTACAAGACGAAGCAACCCCAGAAAAATTAGCTCAGGCAGTATTAGGATGGCTTGAGAACCCAGTTAAAGCTAATCAATTAAAAGCGCGCTTTACCCAAATGCATGAGACTTTGCGTCGTCCGACTGGATTGCTAGTTGCTCAAGCGATTGCACAGACGATTGCTAGTAGTGCCAAGAAGCAGCGGGCTAGCTAATGACGATGATTTGGGTCTGTGGGGTCGATGAGGCTGGACGTGGTCCGCTAGTGGGGGCGGTCGTGGCTGGTGCCGTTGTGCTGGATCCTGATCACCCTATAGCAGGCCTAAAGGATTCTAAGAAACTCTCGCCAGCACGTCGTGAATATTTGTATGAGCAAATTATGCAAAAGGCTAAGGCCTGGGGGATTGGAGAAGCCTCTCCACAGGAAATAGATGAGATCAATATTTTGCAAGCAACCATGCTCGCTATGCGCCGCGCTATTGAGGACTTATCAACTCGATTAGGTAAGTGGCCTGATAAGGCGCTGATCGATGGTAATCGCTGCCCAGCATTACCCATTAGCGCAGAAGCAATCGTCAAGGGTGATACTAAAGAGCCAGCTATTTCTGCTGCATCGATATTGGCTAAAGTGACTCGCGATCGACAGATGCAAGTTTTACATGAACGTCATCCACAGTATGGCTTTGCTCAACATATGGGCTACCCTACGGAAGCCCATTTTGCTGCATTAAAACAATATGGGGCCTGCGCCGAACACAGAAGAAGCTTTTCTCCTGTCAGAAAAGTGCTTGAGAGTTAGCTATGCAATTTGATCTCATCAGCTCTAAAGAAAATCCCCTTTTTAAAGAAATTCGTCTTTTGCAAGCCACTGGCTCAAAGGGGCAAAAAGCGCGCCTTGCTCGAGGGCAAGTCTTACTAGAAGGAATTCATCTAGTACAGACCTGGGTAGGTGATCCTGCGTTAAGGATCTTATTGACTTCAGAGCTTGGCCTGAAGAATATCGAAATCTCCCAAGCGGTTTATGAGCATCTCGAGATTTGTCCTGATTCAAAGGTATTTCAGTTGGATAGCGCTCTATGGGATTTATTAAGTGATTTAGTGAATGCACCTCATATTGCTGGTTTGCTAGATTTGCCAAAATCTTGCTTAACTCCACCCCAGTCAATTGCTACCTTAGCTGGAGATGTGTTGATTCTGGATCGCATTCAGGATGCTGGTAATGTTGGCTCTATATTGCGCAGTGCCGCTGCCGCTGGATTTACCCAGGTAGTTGCATTAACTGGCTGTGCCCATTTATGGTCAAGCAAAGTTCTGCGTGCTGGTATGGGTGCACATCAATTACTCGATCTCTATGAGGGCTGGTCTAATCAACAAGTATTGAGCGCAGTCACAGCCCCTCTATTGGCAGCTGTAGCAGGCGCGGAGCAAGAGCTATATTCTTTGAAGAAAGAGCTACTTCATCCCGTCGCTTGGGTAATGGGTAGTGAAGGACAGGGTGTATCAGAAGATTTAATAGCGCAGGCTAAAGGGGTTTCGATTCCAATTGACCCCCGAGTAGAGTCATTGAATGTCTCTACTGCAGCAGCCATCTGCTTGTTTGAGACGATGCGCGTAAGGCGCAGTTAAGGTAGGTTTTTGTCCCACCGTAATATATTTTATAAAATAAATCATCATTTTTAATATAGTTAAAACGGGGGGTAGATATGAGTAAAGAATTTTCTGGAGTATATGCTGCTTACTCATTCTCTCGAACTTTAATGACCTGTCTTGTACTCGCTGCACCACTTATTTCTTGTAGTGGTAGTGGGAGTGGCGATAGTCAAGCGCAAAATAATACGACTAATGAGGCAAAGTATATTTCTGCCTCATGGGTCATTATTGGCGCTGATTTAGCTGGCAATAATCAAGCAATTGCTCGGGTTGCAACCAACTATGTTTCATCTAGCGGGGAAGCTATATGTCCCAATATCACTATTGATGGCGTTTCGAGTCAAATGACTATGCGCGTTGTTGCGGGGTTAATGCCATTACGGACAACCGAGTATCAACCTTCTGTCCCTGCCAACTTTCCAGTATCTGTTTGCGAAGCAATACTACCTTCAACTGCAAAAGTTGCAAGTATCGCCGGAACATCTATACCGATCCCCAAAAAATCTCCTGATCGTATATTGTTGATTGGGGACACTGGTTGTCGTATGAATACGACTACATTACAAAATTGTGATGATCCAGCTAGTTGGCCATTCTCTAAACTGGCACAAATCGGAGCCCAATTGGCGCCCGATCTGGTAATACACATGGGTGACTATCAATACCGCGAAGTTCCCTGCTCATCATCAGGTGGGTGTCCTATTGATGCTAATAGCCCATGGGGATATGGTTGGGATACTTGGCAGGCAGATTTTTTTACCCCTGCTGCTCCGTTGTTAGCAAAAGCTCCTTGGGTATTAGTGCGGGGTGACCATGAGATATGCACTCGAGGAGGACAAGGTTGGTTTCGATTTTTAGACCCCAATTCCTATACTCAAGAACGCTCATGTAACAACGCTAATAATGATGCCATTGCAAACTATTCTTCTACTTATGCAGTGGACTTGGGGCGTGGATCAAGACTTGTAGTCTATGACTCCTCAGATGTTTCCACGGGTTCTACCGTATCAGATCCAAGCAACAATTATTACCGGCAATTTATGCAGGCTTTCACGATAGCGAATAACCAACTTTATACCAATACTATTTTTATAAATCATCATCCTATTTTGGCTTATAGCATCCCCAAGTCAAAGTCTGTTCCACCTGGTAATACAACTTTGCAAGGGGTTATGAATAGTGTGATGAGTTATTTGTATCCATCTGCAGTAGCAAATAGCTATTATCCTAATTCGATAAGCATGGCATTTCATGCGCATGTGCATAGTATGCAAGTAATTAATTTTGCTACTACTAGCCCTACATATCCAGCCACTATTGTTTCTGGCGGAGGTGGGGATGAGCTAGCAGATCCCTTTCCTTCCACTTCTCCGCCTTTCTATACTAAGGATACTGTGGCACCTGGGCTAAACCCAAGTAATATGATTTGGAATAATAATTTTGGCTTTGCCTTAATGGATCGAATTGGGGAAAGCGCTTTCTGGAAATATAGCTTATACGATAAATCAGGAAATATTTTTGCCGTTTGTACACAAGCAGGACGACAACTGAACTGCTCCAACTAGAGTGCCAGATTCAATTAGCCCAAAATCGTTTTATCAGACTTAATCGCTTGCAATACCGTGGTTGCAATTTCTTCAATGGATTTGCTCGTAGTAACCACCCATGGGATAGATTCTTTTTTCATCATGGCGGTAGCTTCATTGATTTCATAACGACAGTTTTCCAGCTTGGCGTAATTACTACCAGGGCGGCGCTCATTACGAATCTCAGAGAGGCGCTCTGCATCAATCATGAGACCAAAAATCTTTTGCTTAAAAGGAATTAAATCTTTGGGAAGCTGTCTACGCTCGAAGTCTTCCGGTATCAAGGGGTAGTTGGCAGCCTTTAAGCCATACTGCATTGCCAAATAAAGACTAGTTGGCGTCTTACCCACACGGGAGATTCCCACCAAAATGACATCAGCATCCGCTAGATTTTGATTTGACTGGCCGTCATCATGGGCTAGGGAATAGTTGATGGCCTCAATACGGTTCTTATAGGCCTCAGTATCGGCATTGTGATGAAGCCGGTTCATGGCGTGAGTCGATTTAATCCCAAGAGCCTCCTCTAAAGGGGCTACAAAGGTCTGGAACATATCCAAAATCAGGCCGTTTGCTTTACTAACAATGGAGTTCAGTTCTGAATTGACCAAAGTAGTGAAAACAATGGGTGGAACGCTGTATTTGCTGGCTGCTTGATTGATGCTACTTACCGCATCATGCGCCTTCTCTATGCTATCAACGAATGGCACGCGAATATGCTTAAAACTGGCCTCAAATTGGGCCAAAATCGATTGGCTGAAGTTCTCTGCGGTAATACCAGTACCGTCAGAAACGATAAAAACAATGCGGGTTTGGGTAGACATTAGATTGGCCTATCAGTCGAGGTCAGCACTACAATAGATATTAATTGAAGTATGCCGTATTTTATGCGGCGGCTTGACCAGTTTCCTTATCTTTAGAGAGTATTTTATGTCCAACCAACAACAAAATAGCAGTATGGCAGATGCCTATGTCTTGCCTTTTGAGCAACTCCGCATGACTGATGTAGAGTCAGTCGGTGGTAAAAATGCCTCATTAGGAGAAATGATCTCTCAGCTAGCTTCAACTGGAGTTCGAGTCCCAACTGGTTTTGCTACTACCGCTTTAGCATTTCGGGATTTCTTAAAACATAATAATTTAACTGAACGCATTCAACAGCGTTTAGAAAATCTCAATATTGATGATGTGCGTGCATTGGCTGAAGCTGGTGCAGAGATCCGCAATTGGATTGAGACTGCTCCTTTTCAGCCAAAGCTAGACGAAGAGATTCGTAAAGCATTTGCGGTATTGGATGATTCAGGTAAGGGCTCATTTGCGGTGCGCTCTTCCGCCACTGCTGAAGATTTGCCAGATGCTTCCTTTGCTGGTCAACAAGAGACCTTCCTCAATGTGGAAGGAATCGATGATGTTTTGAAGAAGATTCGTGAAGTGTTTGCATCTTTATATAACGATCGCGCCATCTCCTATCGTGTGCACAAGGGCTTTGCCCATGCAGAAGTAGCCTTATCTGCTGGTATTCAGCGTATGGTGCGCTCAGATCTGGGTGCTGCTGGCGTGATGTTTACTTT
>CANIMS010000106.1 GCA_947468785.1 Betaproteobacteria bacterium | reverse complement strand
TAAAAGGCATTAAAAGCAGTTCTATATGTCTTGAGGCGAAATATGGCGTAATTGTTTACAATTACGCCATACCTTCAAGGAGCGTTGCAAGGAATGCTGAGACCCAGCATTTCCCCAGGCTTGAAGGGAGTGGATTCTTAAACAGAATTTGCTAATTGCAACCGCGCTCGCTAACCCATGATTCAATGGCTAGCGAGTTTCTACTCCAGCATTGGATCGTATTTAGCTGGAGCATTAATGAATACCGTTACTGATTTAAATAACTTCGTTGCGACTCGTTGCGCAATTGCCGATATTTCCTTGGCAGATTTTGGTCGCAAGGAAATTGCCATTGCTGAAACTGAGATGCCTGGTTTGATCGCCATTCGCGACGAATTTTCCGCACAACAACCCTTGCGTGGTGCACGCATCACTGGTTCATTGCACATGACCATTCAAACTGCCGTATTGATCGAGACCCTTGAGGCGCTTGGTGCAGAAGTGCAATGGGCATCATGCAATATTTTTTCAACTCAAGACCACGCGGCTGCAGCGATTGCTGCCAATGGCACACCAGTATTTGCCATTAAGGGTGAGACGCTTGAGCAGTATTGGGACTTTACCCATCGTATTTTTGAATGGGCAGATGGCGGCTATACCAATATGATTTTGGATGATGGCGGCGATGCTACTTTGTTGTTGCATCTTGGCGCTCGCGCTGAAAAAGACCAAGCCTGTTTGAATCATCCAACCAGTGAAGAAGAAACCATTTTGTTTGCGGCCATTAAGAAAAAATTGGCACAAGATCCAACTTGGTACTCCACTCGTTTGGAGAAAGTAAAAGGCGTTACAGAAGAAACTACAACAGGTGTTCATCGTCTGTATCAGATGTTTGCTAAGGGTGACTTGAAGTTCCCAGCCATTAACGTGAATGACTCTGTCACTAAGAGTAAGTTCGATAATCTGTATGGTTGCCGCGAATCTTTGGTTGATGCTATTAAGCGCGCCACAGATGTGATGGTGGCTGGCAAGGTAGCCGTGGTGTGTGGTTATGGTGACGTGGGCAAAGGCTCAGCTCAAGCATTACGTGCTTTGTCTGCACAAGTATGGGTCACTGAAGTAGATCCAATTTGCGCATTGCAGGCAGCCATGGAAGGTTACCGCGTTGTAACGATGGACTACGCTGCTGATAAGGCAGATATTTTTGTATCTGCAACTGGCAACTACCATGTGATCACTCATGACCATATGGTGAAAATGAAGAATCAAGCGATTGTTTGTAACATCGGCCATTTTGATAATGAGATCGATGTAGCTGGTATTGAAAAATACCAGTGGGAAGAGATTAAGCCACAGGTTGACCATGTCATTTTCCCAGCAGCAAACGGTATGCCAGAGAAGCGCATCATCATTTTGGCAAAAGGCCGTTTAGTCAATTTGGGTTGCGGTACAGGGCACCCTTCTTATGTGATGAGCTCTTCATTTGCTAATCAGGTAATCGCCCAAATCGAATTGTGGAATGCAGTTGGCACCAATAAATACCCAGTCGGCGTTTACACATTACCTAAGCACTTGGATGAAAAAGTGGCACGCTTGCAGTTAAAGACTTTGAATGCCGAGTTAACGGTATTGTCTGATCAGCAGGCTACATATATTGGTGTAACGAAGGAAGGCCCATACAAGGCTGACCACTATCGTTATTAATCCACTCTAGAGAAACAGGCCCAAGATCATGGAATTAAGCGTTGAATTCTTCCCACCCAAAACACCTGAAGGTGAGAAGAAATTACATCTCGTGCGCGAGCGTTTGAGTGAAACACTCAAGCCCGCGTTCTATTCCGTGACCTTTGGTGCCGGCGGCTCTACACAATCAGGCACCTTAAAAGTAGTAAGCGAGATTCATGCGGCGGGCGCTGCTGTAGCTCCCCACTTATCTTGTGTGGGTAGCTCTCGAGAGAGTGTTCGAGAAATGTTGCAGCAGTACAAAGCTTTAGGTATCAAGCGTATTGTGGCCTTGCGCGGAGATTTGCCTTCTGGCATGGGTCAATACGGTGAATTTCATCATGCTAATGAGCTGGTGGAGTTTATTCGAGCAGAGACAGGTGATTGGTTTCACATTGATGTAGCGGCTTACCCAGAAACGCATCCTCAGGCTAAATCACCTGCTAGCGATGTTGATTTCTTTGTACAGAAAATGAAGGCCGGTGCCAATTCTGCTGTCACTCAGTATTTTTATAACAGCGACGCCTATTTTCGATTTGTTGATGAAGCATACGATTTAGGTGTAATACAGCCAGTCATTGCAGGAATTATGCCGATTACCAACAGCAGTCAGTTACTGCGTTTCTCTGATGCTTGTGGAGCAGAGATTCCACGTTGGATACGTTTGCGTCTTCAGTCATATGGAGATGACATTGCCTCAATCCGCGCCTTTGGTGAAGAGGTGGTGACAGATTTATGTGATCAGCTTTTAACTGCCGGAGCACCAGGATTGCACTTTTATTCTCTCAATCAGGCAGACGCCGTTTTGGCGATTGCAGATAATTTAGATTTAAGGAAAAACACCTGATTCGGTGATCATCATATCGAGTGGCTCATCATGCGTTTGAGCTGACCACTGAGCATCATCTAGTTTTTGCCAATCAAAGCCAATTCCAATGCAAATGAGGCTTGGCTTATCTTTTCTGAGTTGAGCTAAGGTACGGTCAAAATATCCTCCGCCATATCCAAGACGCCAATAGCGAGTATTGGGACCGTCAATTGAGCTAGACCAGCCAACACAAGGAATCAAAATACAGTCCGGAATGAGCGCTGTTTTTTCAGGGTTATTAGGATCGGGTTCAGGAATCCCATGTTGACTAGGAATCAGCCGATCGCCCGCTTGCCATTCGTAAAAATCGAGGTGTTTATCAGGGCGCGCTAAGGGTAGCGCTAACTTTCGGCTAGGCCCAGAATCTAGCCATCTCAATAAGGTGGGTCTTAAGTCGATCTCATCTTGAATCGGCCAATAAAGGGCTATAGAGTGAAGCTGGTCTCCTGTCCTTGATAAAAATTGATTGAGATTTGCAATCAGGCTATCCGTTTTGGAGGCGTGACTTTGCCCAGCGACAAATTCTTTACGTCGCCCTAGTAAATCTTGTCTTAAAGTTTTTGGCGAATTACCGTGCATATCCATGATTATCAGGCGAAAATTACCCTATATAGTAAGTACATTACCACCAAGTAAATATACCTAGGGTTTGATAGTGAATATGAAGTCTGCTGTTCAGAAAAGCAAATATCAGCGCATCGCTGGAGCCCTTATTTTGGCTTTAGCTTTAGCTGCTAATCATGCTTTTGCTGAAAAAATAAAAAAGCCCAAGCTACCTAAGTCATATGAGAGCAAGGCCGCCCCACCAGAAATTACCGATGCAGACCGTATGTTTATCGATTTGCGTGAAGCGGCAAAAAAGAATGATGTCTTTCGGTCCCAGCAGCTTGCAAGCAATCTAGTGAACTATCCATTTGATGACTATGTTGCGTACTTTCGCATTAAGCCTCAGATGTTTGACAGCGCTGGTGGCCCAAGGGGTGACTACAGTGCAGACGCTCAAGTGGTCGCTTTTTTGAACCAATACCAAGGTACTGCTTTGGCTGATCGTATGCGCAATGACTGGTTGCTAGTTCTGGGGAAAAGAAAAGATTGGTCACGCTTTGATATGGAGTATGCAAAGTTTGTTTTAGACGATGACACTCAAGTGAAGTGTTACTCGCTACTATCTAAATTATCACAAGGTGAAAATCCCACGAAGTTGGCACTTGATTCGCGCTCAGTATTATTGGACCCAAGTTTTTTTGGGCAGGCGTGTCAAGAATTGGTTCCATCATTGGTTGCTGCTGGTGGCATGACCCCCAGTGAGGCTAAAGCGATCGGACGTGCTGCAAGTGAAAAAGGCTTTGACACCATGGCCAGGAGGCTTGGTGGCGAGGATCCTATTGGCGAGATTGTGAAGGCTGCAAAAGCAGATCCTGCTAAGGCGTATCGAGATTTTTCTCAGAGCGCTTCTCGGTACAGTAAAGAAAATCAAGCGGTGGCCTGGGGTGTGATTGGCCAATTTCTTGCAAAGAAACTAGATCCTAATGCAGATGATGCATATCGTTTACAACAAGAGCTTGGATATAACGAATTGTTATCCGCCGAAACTCAGGAATGGAAAGTGCGCGCAGGTTTACGTGCTAAAGATTGGACCTTGGTCAAGAATGCCATTGACGGTATGAATCCCACAGTGCGAAGTCGTGATCCTGCCTGGACTTATTGGTATGGGCGTGCTTTAAAAGTTGAGGGTCAAGACGCTAAAGCCAAAGAGAGTTTTGAGTTGATAGACAACCAATATAACTTTTATGGCCAACTGGCACGAGAAGAGCTAGGTAAATCTAATCAAGCACCAGCTCGCACCAAGGTTAGCGATCAAGAAATTGATGCCATGGCAAGTCGCAAGGGCTTCATCAGAGGTGAACGACTCTATGCGATGAATTTACGCTTTGAGGGTAACCGAGAGTGGAATTGGGAATTGCGCAATATGACTGACAAACAATTGCTCGCGTCCGCAGAATATGCCAAGCGTATACATTTGTATGATCGCGTTGTAAATACCGCCGACCGAACCAAGGAGGAGCATGATTTTAGTTTGCGTTATCCAACCCCTTTTCGGGATGAGCTATCTCCCATTGCTCGCCAGATCGATTTAAATTTGGCGTGGGCTTATGGCTTAATTCGTCAAGAGTCTCGATTCATCATGAATGCATCTTCTTCTGTTGGAGCATCTGGCTTAATGCAGGTCATGCCAAATACGGCTAAGTATGTTGCCAAGAAAATCGGGATGACCAACTATACCAATGACAAATTAAGCGAAACCAATACCAACCTAACCTTAGGCAGTAATTATTTAAATATGGTGTTGATAGATTTAGATGGATCGTGGGTTTTAGCTTCAGCTGCTTATAACGCCGGCCCATCGCGTTCAAAATTATGGCGAGAAAAATTAACTAGCCCAACCGAAGGCGCCATTTTTGCTGAAACTATTCCTTTCACAGAAACACGTGTTTATGTGAAAAATGTACTATCAAATGCAAATTACTATTCCTCGGTAATGCATGGGCAAGTTCAATCATTGAAGCAGCGACTTGGTGTCATTGCTCCCAAGGCTGCTACTCAAACCGAATTACCATAAGCAGGCCCCATTCATAAAGGGTTTAAATGAAATACGACATTCTTCTCATTGGCGGCAACGGTTTTGTTGGCCGTGTTCTAGCGGCTAAATTACAAGCTACAGGCTACTCTGTCTTAATTCCCACCAGTCATTTAGCCGCTGGACGAGAATTGCGCATGCTGCCAAAAGTGCACTTAGAAGATGCAGATGTGCATGAGTTTGATGCACTACAAGATCTCTGTTCGCGCATTAAGGCAAATGGTGCAGTAATCAATTTAGTCGGCGTATTGCATGACAGTCCTGCACAGCCTTATGGAAAAGTGTTCAAAGCTGCGCATGTAGATTTACCCAAAAATATTGTTACTGCAATGCAAATGAATGGTCTAAAGCGATATTTGCATATGAGTGCCTTAGGCGCTGATTCACAAGGATCTTCAATGTACCAGCGTAGTAAGGGTGATGGTGAGGCTGCTGTCAAAGCAAGCAATCTAGATTGGACTATTTTTAGACCCTCAGTGATTTTTGGAGCACAGGATCAATTTATTAATCTATTTGCAAAGCTAACCAAACTATTTCCGGTAATGCCATTGGCAAACCATACCGCCCAGTTTCAGCCGGTTAGCGTTGATGATGTTGCTACCGCTTTTCTAGATTCATTAACGATGCCAGAAACCATCCATCAGTCTTATGATTTGGTGGGTCCTACGGTTTACACCATGAAAGAGATAGTGGAGCTCGCTAAACATAAGGTGGGTGCCTCTTGTCTGATTATTCCAGTGCCTGCATTTGTTGGATATATACAAGCTTTAGCATTTGAATTTTTACCAGGCCCCACTTTAATGTCGCGTGACAATATTGCATCGATGCAGCAAGCTAATATTCTGCCTCTTGGAGGGAGGGATGCGTTGAAGGATGTTTTCAAAGTCAGTCGTCGAAGCCTAGAGGGCATGCAGTAATGAAGGTGTATGCCGTAGGAGGTGCGATTCGGGACACCCTGATGGGTTTACCGGTAAGTGATATCGACTACGTGGTAGTGGGCTCTACAGTAGAAGAGATGATTGCCCAAGGTTATCGTCCAGT
>CANIMS010000105.1 GCA_947468785.1 Betaproteobacteria bacterium | reverse complement strand
TCTTTTTGTGTCTGCCGTACCAAAGGTTGACAAGACCACGTGAGAAAAAGACCGCTGAGAACATTGAAGTCAAAATGCCAAGGCAGTGCACTACTGCAAAGCCCTTAATTGGACCTGAGCCAAATGCAAGCAAAGCTAGACCAGCAATTAAGGTGGTGACGTTAGAGTCCAAAATCGTGGCCCATGCCTTATCAAAACCTACCGCAATGGCAGTCTGTGGCGCAGCACCATTACGCAACTCTTCGCGAATACGTTCATTGATCAACACGTTTGAGTCAATCGCCATACCGAGTGCTAAAGCCATCGCGGCGATGCCCGGTAGCGTCAGAGTTGCCTGCAGCATCGACAGAATCGAAATCAATAAGACTAAGTTCACTGCTAAGGCAACCACAGAGAAAAAGCCAAAGAGCAGGTAATACGCAATCATGAAAATAGCAATTGCAGTAAATCCGATGAGTAAGGATTTGAAACCTTTTTCAATATTTTCAGCGCCTAGGCTAGGGCCAATGGTGCGCTCTTCAATGATTTCCATTGGCGCTGCCAGCGAGCCAGCACGGAGCAGCAAGGCTAGGTCGTTAGCGCTTGCAGTAGAGGGTTGGCCGGTAATTTGAAATTTAGAACCAAACTCACTTTGAATAGTGGCGATTGTCAGTACTTCACCCTTACCTTTTTCAAACAAAATCATGCCCATGGGTTTGCCAATATTTTCACGGGTGATTTCTTGCATCACTCGGCCACCAGCAGCGTCTAGAGAAATATTGACTGCTGGTCTTTGGTTTTGATCGAAGCCTGCGCTAGCATCGGTAATGCGATCGCCGCTGAAAATGACGGACTTTTTAAAGACGCCTTGACGATTCTCACCAAAGCGAAATACATCCATGCCGGGAGGGGGTGTTTCACCAATCGCAATGGTGGAGAGGGTGGGATCAGCCAGTCGTGACTCTAGGGTTGCTGTGCGACCAATAATATCTTTGGCACGCGCAGTATCTTGTACTCCTGGTAACTGAACAACGATACGTTCTGCACCCTGCTGTTGAATCACAGGCTCTTTTACCGCCAATTCATTTACCCGTTTATTGAGGGTAATGATATTTTGCTTAACAGCACTGTCTTGAATTTCTTTTAAAGCAGTTGGCTTAAATTCGCCCACTAGTTTTGGGGAAAGGCCTGTAGGCTTCACTTGCCAGATTAATTCAGGCTGGCTACTTGTTAGGGCAGAGCGGGCTGCTTCAGCTTCAGCAGTACTACCAAAATTAATGGTAATGGACTCTGTACCGCGGTCGATGCCTTGGTGACGAATATTTTTATCTCGCAACTGAGAGCGAATATCCGTTGCTAATGAAGTTACTTTCTTTTGTACCGCACCCTTCATGTCTACCTGCAGAAGGAAGTAGACGCCACCACGAAGATCAAGACCTAAGGGCATTGGCAGGGCATTAATCGAGCTTAACCAGCCTGGAGTATTTGAGAGAAGGTTGAGCGCAACGGTGTAGCTGAGATCATTTGGATCATTATTGAGTTTCTGTTGTATGAGATCGCGTGCACGTAGCTGGATATCAGTATTGCTAAAACGAATCTTGATAGAGCCTATATTTGCTACGGTCTCGAAAAAGATTCCCGTATTAGCGATATCCGCATCAGCCAGAATTTTCTCAACGCGAGACTGTGTCGCCAAATCAACCTTGATGGTTGGTTTGGCCGACGAGACTTGAACTGCTGGCGCCTCACCGAAGAAATTGGGTATTGAATACAGTCCGCCGATCAGCAAAGCAACGACGATGACTAAATATTTCCAGAGAGGATAGCGATTCATATTGAGAAACTTTTCAACAAAATGATTAAGCGGACTTCAAAGTGCCTTTGGGTAATACATTGGTGATCGCGCCTTTTTGCATTTGGACTTCAGTACCAGAAGCAATCTCAACAGTGACTAATGCATCTTTCAATGAAGTGACCTTGCCCATGATTCCGCCAACAGTCACTACTTCATCGCCGACTGCCAATGCTTCGAGCATCGCTTTAGTTTCTTTTTGACGCTTCATTTGTGGGCGAATCATGATGAAGTACAAAACTGCAAACATCAAAACGAGGGGGAGGAAGCTCATTAAGCCACCGGAATCTGCACCCGCGGCAGGAGCCTGGGCAAAAGCGTTACTAATCCACATATAAAACCTCCGTTAAAGACTATTTGGAAACTGCTTAAGTTTTAGGCTTTAAAGCAAGCCGTAAACCCGCAATTCTAAACTGTGTGGGGCTTTGGAGGAGGTTTAGCCCTTTATAGGGCTATTAGTCCTGTCCAGGCTCTACGCCACGTTGACGATTGGAATGGAATTCTTCGCGGTAGGCACTAAAACGATCTTTACTTAATGCCTCTCTCACCTCAGTCATCAGTTGTAGGTAATAGGATAGGTTATGGATCGTATTGAGCTGTGATCCCAGAATTTCATTGGCCTTTTGGAGATGATTTAAATAGGATCTGGTGAAGTTTTGGCAGGTATAGCAGCTGCAAGTGGGGTCAACTGGACGATCATCTTCTTTATAGCCTGCATTTCGCAGTTTTAAGTCGCCAAATCGGGTAAATAACCAACCATTTCGGGCATTGCGGGTGGGCATCACGCAATCAAACATATCAATGCCTAGGCTAACACCCAATATGAGGTCTTCAGGGGTGCCTACACCCATCAAGTAATGGGGCATGTGCTCAGGGAGTTTGGGTGCCGTGAAATTGAGAATTCGTTCAAATTCTGGTTTTGGCTCACCTACTGAGAGGCCGCCAATAGCAATGCCGTCAAAGCCCTGTTGGCTCACTGCGTCCAAGGAAAATTCACGCAGATTTTCAAACATACCACCTTGAACGATGCCAAAAAGGCCATTACCAGTATTGAGTTCTCGAAAGCGTTTGAGTGAGCGATCGCCCCATCGTAGCGACATTTCTAATGAGGCACGTGCCGTTTTTTCCGAAGTAGCTTGTCCTTTCATTTCATAAGGCGTGCATTCATCAAATTGCATTGCGATGTCACTGTTGAGAACTGCTTGTATTTCCATGGATACTTCTGGTGACATGAAGAGTTTGTCACCATTAATTGGGGAGGCAAAGGTGACACCTTCCTCTGAAATTTTTCGCAGAGCTCCTAGACTAAAAACCTGAAAGCCACCAGAGTCAGTCAGGATGGGTTTATTCCAGCCCATGAAACGATGCAAGCCCCCATGTTTTTTAATGACCTCTAATCCAGGTCGAAGCCATAAATGAAAAGTATTACCAAGAATAATTTGTGCTTTGGCTTCTTCGAGGTCTCGAGGAGTCATCGCCTTCACAGTGCCATAGGTTCCTACAGGCATGAAGATCGGAGTTTGTACGCTCCCATGGGGCAGATCGAGCTGACCAAGGCGTGCTGGACTTTGTGAGTCGCGCGCCAAGATATTGAAGTGAACGGGTTTGGTCATAAGCTTGTATTTTCGATTCGGCAAAGAAACATTGCATCACCATAGCTAAAGAAGCGATATCGTTGAGCAATGGCATGTTGATAAGCAGCGCGAATATTCTCTACTCCCGCAAAAGCACTAACTAACATTAGTAAGGTCGATTTTGGCAGATGAAAGTTCGTTAATAAACAATCTACGGCTTTAAATTGAAAACCTGGCGTAATGAAGAGGTTGGTCTCGCCGGAACTTTGACCGCTAATAGCATGGCTCTCTAGGGCTCTCAGGCTAGTGGTGCCGACGGCAATGACTCGCCCGCCTTTTTGTTTGGTGCTCTCAATCGCTTGCAAAGTTTGTTCCGGAATAGAGAACCACTCATGATGCATTTTGTGTTTTGAGAGATCTTCTTCGCGAACTGGGGTAAAGGTTCCTGCCCCCACATGAAGTGTGATTGATGCTAGATGCGCCCCTAAGTCTTTTAATTGCTGCAAAATAGTTTCATCAAAGTGAAGTCCTGCGGTAGGTGCTGCTACTGCACCTGGATTTTTTGCAACTACAGTTTGATAGCGTTGCGCGTCTTCGCCATCGGGTTGATGTTCTATATAAGGTGGGAGCGGTAACTCACCGAAGCGTTCGAGTAACTCAAATATATTTTCTGGGAAGCGTACTTCGTAAAAGCGGCCATCATATCCAATCATCTCCACTGGGAAAGTTTCTCCAGTTTGGTTATGTATATGAACAATAGAACCAGTCTTGGGAACCTTGGATGCCCTAATTTGGACCCAAGCTTGCATATCGCCACTAATTCTTTCAATGAGTAGCTCGACAATTCCACCAGTCTCTTTTTTGCCATGGAGGCGGGCAGGGATTACCTTGGTGTCATTGAAAACCAATAAATCCCCAGGCTTGATAATGCTGAGGATGTCCTTAAACTGACGGTCTATTAGCTGGGCGTGATTTCCCCCTTCAGCCTTGACCTCGAGGAGGCGGCTATCGGTTCTATTTGCCAAAGGGTGTTGGGCAATTAGATCGGCAGGAAGTTCGTAATTGAAGTCAGAGAGTTGCATAGCATTACCATCAGGTATGAGATTTTAACGATGACTACTAAACAGGCGCCAACTTCACTACAAAAAATGGGTTTAGACAGCCCAATGGCCCTTGCTTTGCACTTGCCATCTCGTTATGAAGATGAAACCGAGCTTTTGACAATCGATGAGGCCATTGCCCATGGACGCTACGGAGCCGTGCAAACCCAAGGTATTGTCATTCGCAATCAAGTGCTATTTAGACCCAGAAGGCAGATGATCGTCACCATTGAGGATGAATCGGAAACCCTCCAATTGCGCTTCCTGAATTTTTACCCCAGTCAACAAAAGCAGATGGCAGTCGGTGCACATCTGAGGGTGCGTGGGGATATCAGAGATGGATTTCAGGGTCATGAGATGGTGCACCCAACTGTTCGAGCCGTTTCTCCTGATGCGCCATTACCGACTAGCTTGACACCAGTCTATCCTGCGAGCGCTGGGATTTCGCAAACCATCATTCGTAAGGCGGTGACGCAGGCATTGCGAGATCCCAGTTTGAAAGAAAGCCTAGCTGAATTTTTGCCAGCAAAATTGATGGCACAGCTCTTACCAAGTCATGATTGGCCTAACTTACAAGCAGCTATTACGTATCTACATCAACCCCCCGCTGATGCGAATACCCAAGCATTACTAGAGCGCACTCATCCTGCCTGGAGGCGCGTGCAATTTGAGGAGTTACTAGCCCAACAAATTTCCTTAAAGCGGGCTCATGCTATTCGGAGGGAGCGACATGCTCCAAGTTTTGCTAAGTGCGATAAAAAAGGATCAAGCATTGAGGCGGGTTTATTAAAAGCCTTACCCTTCAAGCTCACTGGAGCACAAAATCGGGTTTGGTCAGAAATTGGAGATGATCTATCTGCTTCATTTCCGATGAATCGACTTTTACAAGGCGATGTGGGTAGCGGTAAGACTGTAGTGGCGGCGCTGGCAGCGGCCCGTACGATGGATCATGGCTATCAAGCTGCAGTAATGGCACCCACAGAAATTTTGGCCGAGCAACATTACCTCAAGATGAAGGAGTGGTTTGAGCCATTGGGAATCAAGATTGCATGGTTATCCGGTAGCCTCAAAGCAAAAGATAAAAGACTTGCACAAGAGAGTATTGAGAGTGGTCAAGCGCAGCTCATTATTGGTACACATGCTTTGATTCAAGAACATGTTAGCTTTGCTAAATTGGGTTTGGCAGTGATTGATGAGCAACATCGTTTTGGGGTGAGGCAGCGTTTAGAGATACAGCAACGCGTAGGATCCGAAACCTTTTATTGCCATCAATTGATGATGTCTGCTACTCCAATACCTCGTACCTTAGCGATGACTTATTACGCCGACCTCGATGTATCGGTGATTGATGAGCTACCACCAGGGCGTAAACCCATTACCACTAAAGTCGTGAAGGCTAGTCGCCGCGACGAAGTAATTAGCGGACTTCAAGGCTGGTTAGAAAAAGGCCTACAAGCTTATTGGGTGTGCCCTTTGATAGAGGAGTCTGAAGTACTCCAATTACAAACTGCAGTGGAAAGTTTTGAGCAGCTCACTTTGGCATTGCCAGGCTTTAAAGTAGGTTTGGTACATGGCCGTTTGAAGGCTGATGAAAAAGCAGCTGTTATGGCCGCGTTTAAAGCCAATGAAATTCAGTTATTAGTGGCTACAACCGTCATTGAAGTCGGTGTAGATGTCCCGAATGCGGCACTCATGGTGATTGAGCATGCAGAACGTTTTGGGTATGCACAAATTCATCAATTACGGGGGCGCGTCGGGCGAGGCTCAGCGGAT
>CANIMS010000104.1 GCA_947468785.1 Betaproteobacteria bacterium | reverse complement strand
GTTAGCAATTCAAAAAGCAAAAACCCGCTGCGTTTCACCGTCAGCGGGTTTCAAAGCTTCTCGGTGAAGAGAGCTTTTAAATTCTATTAGTAAAGCTTCTTAGGCAACATTTGGCTACGAATACGCTTGTAATGGCGTTTTGCAGCAGCAGCCTTTTTACGCTTACGCTCAGCCGTTGGCTTCTCGTAAAACTCGCGGGCACGCAAGTCTGTCAAAAGACCATTTTTTTCAATGGTGCGCTTGAAACGGCGCAATGCCACTTCAAATGGTTCGTTTTCGCGAAGGCGGACTGTAGTCATACTTATTTAACTCGTATATGCTCGATAAATATCGAAAAATTAACTGAATTGCGATTCTAGCACGACCAAGCGAAAAAATGATTGTTTTAGGCATAGAAACTTCTTGTGACGAGACTGGGGTGGCTTTATACAACACCACCCCCTGGGAAGAGGGTAAACCTGCGTTTTTAGGCATCCTAGGCCAGGGCTTGCACTCCCAAATCGCCATGCACCGAGATTATGGGGGTGTTGTTCCCGAACTTGCCTCTAGGGATCATATTCGGCGTGTTTTACCCCTTTTAGACCAATCTTTGACCCAATCTGGCCTGAAATTAGCCGATATTGAAGCGGTAGCCTTTACCCAGGGGCCTGGATTGGCGGGCGCCCTCCTGGTAGGAGGCGCATTTGCCAAAGGACTGGCCCAGGGTCTCCAAGTGCCCTCCATCGGCGTGCATCACTTAGAGGGGCACCTACTTTCTCCCTTGCTAGGAGAATCCACCCCAAAATTTCCCTTTATCGCCCTCTTAGTTTCTGGGGGCCATACCCAGTTAATGAAAGTCTCTGGAATTGGTCAATATGAACTTTTAGGCGAAACCTTAGATGATGCTGCAGGCGAAGCATTTGATAAAACTGCCAAATTATTAGGGCTTGATTACCCAGGCGGTGCTGCGATTTCTAAATTAGCAGAAAAAGGTCGCGTTGGAATTTTTGATCTACCCAAACCCATGCTTCACTCTGGAGATTTAGATTTTTCGTTTTCAGGATTAAAGACTGCGGTTCTCAATCAAGTGAAAAAATTCAATGCGAAACAGATTGTGGATCCCAAACAGGTAGCGCAATTTCATGCAGATCTCGCCAGAAGTTTTGTGGATTCAATTGTGGCAGTGCTAATGAGTAAAGCAGAAAAGGCACTTAAGCAAACTGGCTGCAAAGATTTGGTGTTAGCTGGTGGAGTGGGCGCTAATTTGCAACTACGCTCAGCATTAAATGCGATGTCACAAAAAAATGGTTTTGCAGTCCATTACCCGCCTCTCGAACTGTGTACCGATAACGGGGTCATGATTGCCTTCGCAGGAGCGCTAAGAATGCTTACCGAAAATAATGGCTCCACAAGATCGGGAGCCTTTGACATTAAACCCCGCTGGGATTTAGCAAGTAATAATTTAAGGTAGTCGGGCTGCTGCGCTTATTTAACCAAGCTAATGCGGGCAAAGGCGCTGTGGTTATGAATGGATTCGAAATTCTCTGCCTCAACAACAAAAGAATGAATTCTCTCATCTGCTTTTAGCTGCCCAGCTACATCACGAACTAAATCCTCGACAAACTTCGGATTGCTATACGAATGCTCAGTGACCCATTTTTCATCAGGACGCTTTAATAATCCCCAAAGCTCGCTAGAGGCTTCACTTTCTGCAGCTGCAACTAAATCCTCTACCGTCATCTTTGTTTGAGAATCGAGTACAACTGACATCGTGACATGCGAGCGTTGATTGTGAGCACCAAATTCTGAGATCTCTTTTGAGCAAGGGCACAAACTCATCACTGGCACTTGAGCACGCAGACTTAGTTCAATATCAAGCTTGCCTGCAGTATTTTGTTTTGCAGTTGCCATCCAAGTGACTTCGTAATCCATCAAACTTTCAACACCAGATACTGGCGCAGCTTTTTTAACGAAGTGCGTATACGTAAACTGCACGTGACCTTCTTTGGCATCGAGCA
The DNA here is from genome assembly GCA_947468785.1 of Betaproteobacteria bacterium. GTDB lineage: Bacteria > Pseudomonadota > Gammaproteobacteria > Burkholderiales > Burkholderiaceae > Polynucleobacter. The sequence goes on along the minus strand of CANIMS010000104.1, from coordinate 4,298 downwards.
ATGGCAGCATTTCACTGAGCATGCCAACCACAGTTGTACTGTCAACAGGCTCGTCTTGTTTTTGCAAGAGCGCCATGAAACGCGACATGTGTGTGCCCTTCACATGAGCAGGCAATGCCACATCCATTTCAAATTGACCCACCGATGGAAAGTTACCAGTTTGACTGCGAATCATGAGCGGATGACGTACACCACGAATGCCAACTTGCTCAATCGGCAAGGCGCGCTCATCCATAGTGGACTGCACGTCAGGCATTGCGCTGGCTTTCAGAAAGGCGGGGTTCATGTCATTCATGACTCTATTTTCAAGCAAAACGAGCTTATTTGCCTACAAATGCAGAATTTAGGGCTAATAAGGCTGGAAAACGTTGTTTGATGGAATTAGCGATCCCTTCTACATCAAGGCCGCACTTGGTCATGAGCAAGTTGTAATCGCCATGTTCAATGAACTGGTCAGGTAAACCTAACTGGAGGAGGGGTTTATTGATTCCCATATTGGAGAGTGCTTCCAAACACGCACTTCCAGCACCGCCAGCAATGGCACCATCCTCAATCGTCACTAAATAATCGTGATCGGCTGCTAAAGATTTGAGAAGATCGATGTCTAATGGTTTTACAAACCGCATATTCGCCACAGTGGCATCAATACCCTCTGCCACCTCTAAAGCTGAATACAGCAATGTTCCAAAAGCCAAGATAGCCACTCGATTTCCGGGAGCTGCATTCGATGTACGACGAATCTCACCTTTGCCTAATGGCAAGCTACGCAATTCTTTTGAGGGAATCGTGCCAACACCAGAACCACGAGGGTAGCGCACCGCACTAGGATGCGCTTGATGATAGGCAGTAGTCAATAAGTCGCGACACTCCGCTTCATCAGCAGGTGTCATTACCAACATGTTCGGAATGCAGCGCAAGAATGGAATGTCATAAGCACCTGCATGTGTAGCACCATCAGCACCAACAAGTCCAGCGCGATCTAATGCAAACAAAACTGGCAAGTCTTGGATCGCGACATCATGAATCAATTGATCATAAGCGCGTTGTAAGAAAGTGGAATAAATAGCAACAACCGGCTTCATGCCTTCGCATGCCATACCAGCAGCGAAAGTAACAGCATGTTGCTCAGCAATGCCAACGTCGTAATACCGCTTTGGAAATTGTTTCTCAAAATCTACTAAGCCTGATCCTTCACGCATTGCAGGAGTAATGCCAATCAATAAAGGATCAGCATGTGCCATATCGCACAACCACTCCCCAAATACTTGCGTAAAGGTCTTCTTACTAGCAGCAGGCTTCTTCACGCCTTCTTCAGGATTAAATTTACTGGGACCGTGATACAGCACTGGGTCCGCCTCAGCCAATTCATACCCTTGGCCTTTACGCGTCACTACATGTAAAAACTGTGGGCCGCCACCTTCAATTGCCAAGCGGCGGACGTTTTGGAGCATGGGTATCAAGGCGTCTAAATCATGCCCATCGATCGGCCCAAAGTAGTTAAAACCAAATTCTTGAAAAATAGTGGACGGCGACACCATCCCTTTAGCATGATCTTCAAGACGCTTAGCAAATTCACGTAAAGGTGGCGCTATCGATAAAACACTATCAATACCTTTTTTGGTGGCTGAATAAATATTGCCACTCAGTAGTCGCGCAAGATGACGATTGAGTGCGCCCACTGCAGGAGAAATTGACATATCGTTGTCATTCAAAATCACTACTAAAGGTAGATCGTCATAGACGCCTGCATTGTTCATCGCTTCAAATGCCATGCCACCGGTCATTGCACTATCACCAATCACAGCAACTGCGACGTGGGGTTCACCTTTAGTTTGAAATGCGCGCGCCATTCCCATCGCAGCAGAAATACTGGTAGATGAATGCCCCGTTCCGAAAGCATCAAATTGGCTTTCAGCTCGATGTGGAAAACCAGATATACCCTTGAACTGACGCAGGGTGCCCATCAGCTCACGTCGACCTGTCAAAATTTTATGGGGATAACTTTGATGTCCTACATCCCACACAATCCGATCGTCTGGGGTATCAAAGACGTAATGCAGCGCAATGGATAACTCCACAGTCCCCAAATTAGAAGAGAGATGACCGCCAGTCTTGGATACAGAATCCAAGACAAATTCGCGTAACTCATCCGCCAGTGGTGGCAGCTCTTCACGAGAGAGTTTTCTTAAATCAGCAGGGGAGTTGATGGAAGTTAAGGTCATTCAATTAAATCAATATCTACTTACTTGCCTCTATTCACAACTAAAAAGGCTAAATCTTTTAGGGCTTGAGCTTGGCTGCCAAAACTCTCTAGACTTTTAATGGCGGTTTCTTGCAGCTCTTTAGCTGTTTTCTGTGCATAGTCTAAACCCATCAAGGTTACATAGGTAGGCTTATCGTTAATGGCGTCTTTCCCTGCGGTTTTTCCTAGCGTTTGACTATCGGCTGTTGCATCCAATACATCATCAACAATCTGAAATGCCAAACCTAAGGCTTGAGAATACTCTTTGAGGTGAGCCATTTGTGTTGGGTTGAGCTGCGCAGCAATACCACCTAACTCGACAGCGCATGACAGCAATGCACCTGTCTTCATTGCATGCATTTGTTTCAAACCGGCTAAATCCAATTTTTTACCGACGCTCTCCAAATCGATTGCCTGGCCGCCAGCCATACCCCGTGAGCCTGATGCAGCAGCCAATGCGCTAATCATCAAAAGGCGTACATCCACACCACATTCTGCATTCGCTAGAATTTCGAAGGCACGTGTCTGAAGCGCATCGCCCACTAAAAGAGCAGTAGGCTCATCAAACGCTTTATGAACTGTGGGACGACCGCGACGTAAATCATCGTCATCCATGCAAGGTAGATCATCGTGCACTAAGGAGTACGCATGAATACATTCGATGGCAACCGCAGCGGCATCTAAAGCAGTTTCCTTTTGAGCACTCTCTGAGCCACCCAGTTGACCAGCGGCATACACTAGTAAAGGACGGATTCGTTTACCGCCGCCTTGTGCGGCATAACGCATCGCTTCATGCAAACGTGTTGGTTGAGTTTGCGCAGAATCGAGCAGCTTATCTAAAGCTGCTTCAGTACGCTGAGAGTGAGAAGTAACCCACTCCTGAAATTGATCAACTGAACTCATTAAGCCTCAAACACTCGAACTTGTTGCTCTACTTGTGCAAGCACTCCTTGGCAATGTTTTAACAAAGCTGCGCCGCGTTGGTATGCCAAGAGTGTTTCTTCTAAAGAAAATTTTCCGGATTCCATATCTGAGATGAGCTTTTCGAGCTCTTTTACAGCCTGTTCATAACGTAAATCAGGGTCAATTTGAACCTCAAGGCCCGGTTTTTGGCTTTCAGACTTTTTGGTTGGCATATTCGATTTCCTTGGTATTTCCTACACAGTTTGCCCTACATATTAAAGGGAGATGGGGTCAATGGGTATAATCCTTCCCTTCCTTTCCAATATCGATCCGTCGATGGTTGGATTGGTTATTCCGCTTAGCTTCGGCTGACGTTTTCGGGGGTGGGGAGAATGACTAATCTGGCTACCGCGCAGAAGCTTGCGCCGTCCAATCTGCAACTGCCGGTTTCGGCATATTTTGACGCTGACCTATATCAGCAAGAAATTGAACTGCTTTTCAAGCAGGGGCCTGGCTATGTCGGTCATGAACTAATGGTGCCAGAAATGGGCTCCTATCAAACCTTGACTGCAGAAAATGAGGGACGCATTCTGGTTCGTAATGCATCCGGTGTTGAATTGCTTTCCAACGTCTGTCGTCATCGTCAAGCACTCATGCTCAATGGACGCGGTATCACCAACAATATTGTGTGCCCACTCCATCGTTGGACTTATGACTTGGGTGGTAATTTATTAGGTGCACCTCACTTTGAAGATAAGCCTTGTCTTAACTTAGGCAAATCTCCCTTGCAAAATTGGCAAGGACTTTTATTTGAAGGTCCACGCGATGTCCGCACTGATTTAGCAAATCTAGGCGTTGCAGAAGATCTCCAGTTTGATGGTTACCTGCTTGATCATGTCGAAGTACATGAGTGCAATTACAACTGGAAGACCTTCATCGAGGTTTACCTCGAGGATTACCATGTTGTCCCCTTTCATCCTGGTTTAGGAAAGTTTGTTTCTTGTGAAGATCTGCACTGGGAGTTTGGTGACTGGCATAGCGTACAAACTGTAGGTATCCACAAGAATTTGAAAGCACCTGGCTCTGCCACCTATAGCAAATGGCATGAAGCAGTTTTGCGGCATCACAAAGGTAAGACTCCAAGACACGGTGC
>CANIMS010000103.1 GCA_947468785.1 Betaproteobacteria bacterium | reverse complement strand
TAGCAGTGACTATCCTGGTAAAACTGCCAAGGATTTATCTGCTGATCTAAAAGCAAATCCAAAAAAATATAACTACACCTCTACAGGTAATGGCACCTTAGTCCACCTCACTGGCGAAATGTTTAGCCAAGCTTCCGGAGCCAATGCAACTCATGTCAGCTATAAGGGTGGCCCCGAATCTGTTCTGGCAGTTGCATCAAAAGATGCTCTTTATACGATTACGAATATCTCGAATGCAATGCCATTATTAAGTAGCGGCAAACTAAAAGCCTTAGCCACATCCGGCAGCAAAAGACCCAGCGGCTTAGCTGATATCCCCACAATTGCAGAAAATGGCTTTACAAATTTTGACTCCACTGTCTGGGTAGGTTTATTCGGCCCTAAAAATATTCCGAATAATATTGTTGCATCGCTCAATGAAGCAACTCGCCAGGCACTCGCCGATCCCACTTTTGTTAGCAAAATGACCGCAAATGGTGATGATCCGTCTCCCAAGAGTCCTGAGGAATTTTCACAATTCATTGCTAAAGAGACGACTAAGTGGGGCACAATCGCTCGAAACGCAAATGTACAGTTGGAATAAACTGGTTGGCAAGTAAGAAATCCAGATTCAATACCAACAAATACTTAAAACAAATTACAGCAGAGACAATTCTTTCCTTACATCAACTAATTTATTAAGGGCACTATGCATTCAATTACTAAATCACTGAAATCCAAATTGCAGCAAGGAAAAATGATTGGTGGCGCCTGGATGATGACCGTCAATCCAGCCTATGCAGAACTTGCATCTGCGATTGGATTAGATTTTGTGGTGATTGATATGGAGCATGGCGCGATTGCTTTAGCGGATTTGCCGGGAATATTGCGCGGCTTTAGTCGAGAGACCAGTGCTATCGTGCGTGTGCCATCCGCAGATCCTAGTCTCATTGCGCGAGTTTTAGATCGGGGCGCACATGGAGTAATGGTGCCGCGCGTAGAGAGTGTTGAAACAGCTCTAGAGGTTTCACGTGCCGCTAAATTTCCCCCGCAAGGTGATCGTGGTTTAGCGCTGCCCGCCCTCAGGGCATCTAGTTATGGCACCAACCCTGACTATCGAAGCAATGCCAATGCAGATACCTTGATGATCATTCAATTGGAGTCATCCAACGCAATGAATCTAGCCCTAGATATTGGCGGTCTGCCAGAGGTCGATTTAGTATTTGTAGGACCAACAGACTTATCAGCCAATATGAGCCTCGAAGGGCCAGATCATTTTGCCGCTTTAAATCAAATCATTGATGGAGTTGTAGCGAAATGTAAAGCGGCTAAGATCCCAGTGGGCATCATTCCATTTGCAGGAAGAGCAATTCCTGATCTTAAACAATTAGGCTTTCAGATGATTGTTGCAGGCAGTGATGTAGCCTTTCTAAGAGAGTCTGTTATTAATTTAAAGAAGACCTTAGAATCAAACTAGATTGATATTGCTAAATAAGAAGTAGGCGCAATAGAGCAGTTAAAAGAGCAACTATAAAAATGGGAGGGGCAATGTTCAAACAATGGAAATGCTTGTTCATATTCGCTACTGCTTTAGTCACTCATGGATTGCCCAGTTATGCGCAATCTAGCTACCCAAATAAACCGATTAAACTTTTTGTAGGCTTCCCTCCCGGTGGAGGCGTTGACTTTACTGCGCGGCTCATTGCGCCTCACCTTGCTGAAGCGCTTGGTCAACAAGTCATCATCGAAAATAAACCTGGTGCTGCGGGCGTGATCGCACTTAATGAGTTAACGCGCGCTGCACCCGATGGTTATAGCCTGGCCGTCGCCAATATTGGGCCCATGGTTTTAGCGCCGAATATGATGGCAAAAAAACCATATGATCCATTGAAAGATTTCACTCCCATTGGTCAAATTATTTCCACCTATTTTCTGGCGGTGGTACCAAAAGATCTCCCAGTTGACTCACTGAAGTCCTTTATTCAGTGGGCTAAAAAGAATCCTGATAAAGCCAATTTTGCCTCTGGTGGTAATGGATCGATCACCCATTTAAATGGTGAACTACTGAATACACTTGCAGGCACGAAGCTTACTCATGTGCCCTATAAAGGATCTGCGCCAGCGATTGTCGATTTAGTTTCTGGTCAGACCCATATCTTGATTGATATCACAGGCATCTTAGTGCCCCAAGTGCAATCCGGCACCTTAAAGGCAATTGCGATTACGAGCCCTACTCGAGACAAAGATTTACCAAATGTCCCCACTATGCGTGAATCAGGCTTTGCTGAACTAGAAACCTCCGGATGGCAAGGCTTAGTTGGGCCCCCAGGGATGCCTAAAGAGGTCGTACAAAAGCTACAGGCCGCTCTCAAGAAAACCTTAGCTAACCCAGATGTTCGCGAGCGCCTAGAAAAGGCTGGTACTCCGATTACAGAGCGATCTTCTGCAGAATTTGCAAACTTTATTAAATCGGAAAATGACCGCTGGGCATCAGTTATTAAAGCATCTGGCGCCTCAATGGATTAAATTTTAAATCGCCTCTTTCATGTAGCACAATACTTAGATAACTAACCAACCATAAACAATAATGACAACCACTAAGCGCAAAAAACCTGAAGAACTTCGAAGTCATCGTTGGTATGGCGTTAAAGACATGCGTAGTTTTGGGCACCGTTCACGTACTGCGCAAATGGGATATAGCCGGAGTGACTATGCAGGCAAACCGGTAATTGCCATCATTAATACCTGGAGCGATATCAACCCCTGTCACAGTCATTTTCGTCAACGTGCTGAAGAAGTCAAAAGAGGTATTTGGCAAGCTGGCGGCTTCCCAGTTGAAATGCCAGCAATCAGCCTATCTGAGCCTTTTCAAAAACCGACCACGATGTTGTATCGCAATTTATTAGCGATGGAGACAGAAGAATTATTGCGCTCCTACCCTGCTGATGCGTGTGTATTAATGGGTGGATGCGACAAGACGACACCAGCGTTGTTGATGGGCGCCATCAGCATGGACCTACCCACCATATTTTTGCCTGCAGGCCCAATGTTGCGTGGTGACTATCGTGGTCAGTTTTTAGGTAGCGGTAGTGATGTCTGGAAATATTGGGCTGAGTTACGCGCAGGCAATATTACCGAAGATGATTGGGCTGAAATTGAGAATGGTATTGCACGTTCACCTGGTCACTGCATGACCATGGGTACTGCCTCAACAATGACGAGTACGGTAGAGGCCCTAGGCTTATCCTTGTCTGGCTATGCTTCGATACCTGCCCCAGACTCTAGACATGCGCAGATGGCTACTCAAACGGGCCGTCGTATCGTTGAAATGGCTTGGGAAGATCTGAAGCCCTCGGATATTTTGACTGCCGCCTCTTTTGATAATGCTGTGATGACTACTCTAGCCCTATCAGGATCTACAAATGCTGCCGTGCATTTGATTGCCCTCTCAAAACGCGCTGGCTTCAATCTCACACTAGAGCGTTTTGATGAACTGGCTCGCAAGATTCCTGTTCTCGCCAATGTCAGACCATCTGGCAAATACCTCATGGAAGATTTTTTCTATGCAGGCGGTCTTCGTGCCCTTTTAAAGCAACTGGGAAGTCTTCTGAGTCTCAAGGAAAAAACGGTTGATGGCAAAACGATTGGTGAGCTCATTGCTAATGCAGAAGTATTTAATGATGATGTGATTCGCTCTATAGAGAATGCCATGGTCAAAAGTGATGGCCTAGCTATCCTCAAAGGCAATCTTGCTCCCGATGGTGCGGTGATTAAGCCGCCTGCTGCCGAAAGCCATTTACTAAAACATACTGGCAAAGCAGTCGTCTTCAAAAATTATGATGACTTATCTGCTCGCATTGATTTACCCAATTTAGAGATTGATGCGAACTCTGTCATCGTGCTTCAAAATGCGGGGCCTCAAGGCGCCCCGGGCATGCCTGAGTGGGGTCAATTACCAATCCCTAAAAAGCTACTAGAGCAAGGCGTACGGGATATGGTGCGGATTTCGGATGCCCGCATGAGCGGCACGAGTTATGGCGCATGCGTATTACATGTCACACCTGAATCCTATATTGGCGGCCCCTTAGCTTTTGTACAAGATGGTGATCTCATAGAGTTAGACGTACCCGCTCGCAAATTGAATGTCTTAATTTCTGATGAGGAAATGGCTAAACGCAAGGCGGCATGGGTTGCTCCTGCGCCAAAATTTGAGCGTGGCTTTGGCAAGCTCTATCTCCAGCACATTCAGCAAGCTGATAAAGGCTGTGACTTTGACTTTTTGGAAACCCAAGTCAGCTCTGCCTCCTCAGGAGACCTAAAGGGCTCTGGCAAAACTGGCGAACCCGAGATTCATTAAATCCTGGGAAGACAACCCGCTGGGATATAAAATGAATCTTTATCCCCCTAATTTGTTCTTATTTAAAGTTCACTATGCAAACAATCGATATTCGTAAGCTCTTAAAAGATCCTAGCCTGTTCAAAGAAGAGGCTTTCATCAACGGCAAATGGGTCAAGTCTGGATCTGGCGCCACTTTTCCTATTAACAACCCTGCCAATAACGACATCATTGCTCAGGTTGCTAACCTTGATGCGACCGATGCTGAGAAGGCAATTGCTGCTGCAAATGCAGCCTTTCCGAAGTGGAAAGGCATTACTGGTAAAGAACGTGCTGGGTTTATGCGCAAATGGTTTGACCTGATCTTGCAAAATAAAGATGATCTAGCCATTTTGATGACGCTAGAACAAGGTAAACCTCTTGCTGAATCTTCTGGTGAAGTAGTTTATGGTGCATCGTTTATTGAATGGTACGCAGAAGAAGCCAAACGTGTCTCAGGAACGATCCCAACTACTATTTGGGGTGATAAACGCTTCATGGTTCTCAAGCAGCCTGTGGGCGTTTGCGTAGCAATTACACCCTGGAACTTCCCCAATGCCATGATCACTCGCAAAATTGCTCCAGCAATGGCAGCGGGTTGCACCATTGTGATCAAGCCTGCAGAGCAAACACCTTTGTCAGCTTTGGCGCTTGCAGAACTTGCTATTCGTGCTGGTATTCCAGAGGGCGTTGTAAATATCATCACTGCCGATGCTGATCGTTCTGTAGCCATTGGTAAAACGCTGTGCGCCTCTCCGATTGTGCGTCACCTCTCATTCACAGGATCCACTGAAGTTGGTCGTATTTTGATGGCTCAGTGTGCACCCACTGTGAAGAAGCTTGGTCTTGAACTTGGTGGTCACGCTCCTTTCATCGTCTTTGAAGATGCCGATATTGATGCAGCCGTTACAGGGGCGATCGCCTCAAAATATCGCAACTCAGGTCAAACTTGTGTTTGCGCCAATCGTATCTACGTTCACAAAAAAGTACATGACGCGTTTGTAGAAAAGTTTTCTAAGGCTGTACAAACCATCAAAGTGGGTAACGGCATGGATGCTGGTGTTTCTCAAGGCCCATTGATTGATCAAGCTGCCCTTGAAAAAGTGGAGCGTCATATTGCTGATGCTCTTGGCAAGGGAGCTAAGCTCGTTACTGGTGGTAAGCCCTCTCCTTTGGGTGGCACTTTCTATGAGCCCACCATCTTGGCAAACGTCACTAGCAATATGCTGATCACTTATGAAGAAACGTTTGGGCCTGTTGCGCCAATCATTCCTTTTGAAAGCGATGATGAAGTTGTAGAGTTAGCGAACAACAGCCAATATGGCCTTGCATCCTATTTCTATAGCCGTGATATTGGCCGTATCTGGAAAGTAGCTGAGGCTTTGGAATACGGCATGGTGGGCGTCAACAGCGGCATCCTTGCCAACGAAGTCGTACCCTTTGGCGGAGTCAAGCAATCTGGCTTAGGCAGAGAAGGTAGCGTCTTTGGTATGGATGAGTACTTAGAGTTGAAATACGTTTGTATTACTCTCTAAAGCATTTGTCTTCATTTTTTTCTATAGACTAAATCCCAAACACCGTGGCCTAGCTTGATGCCACGGTTTTCAAACTTAGTAATGGGTCGGTAAGCCGGCCTTTCCACATAGCCCGCATGCATTGCATTGAGTTGTTCAAGAGTGGGCTTAAATTCATTTGAAGACTTATCTGGCTGGGCGACATCCGTCTCAAAAAACGTCTCAATCTTGATCTTCTCACTAGAAGTGTTTTGTAAACTGGCTTCTGCATTGAGAACCAATAACATTTGCTCTGCATAGTTATGCCAGTCTGTTGCTAAATGGATATAGCCCCCTGGCTTTAAGCGAGAAAGCAGCAGCTTTACAAAGCCAGCCTGTATGAGACGGCGCTGATGGTGGCGCTTCTTATGCCAAGGATCTGCAAAGTAAATATGGATGCCATCCAAAGCGCTTT
>CANIMS010000102.1 GCA_947468785.1 Betaproteobacteria bacterium | reverse complement strand
TGAAATTGACTGGCACTTAGGTGGCAGCCCATTCATTACTGGTGACGGCGCATTAGCAGGAGCCTTGCGATCTGCTATCAAGGCAGAAACTGATATACATACAGAGCTATCTACAACAGGTGGCACGAGTGATGGTCGCTTTATTGCCAAAGTATGTAAAGAAGTTGTCGAGTTTGGACCTCTCAATGCCACAAGTCATAAAATTAATGAATGTGTCATCGTCGACAACGTTGAACCTCTGAAAAATATTTATCGCAGAACGCTAGAGCAATTGGTTGCTTAATTGCTTTCTAAATCGATCATGGACCCTGAGCCTTCTCAATCTCTTACTCTAAATCAGTGCATTGAAAACATTGCACAAAAACTAGCAGCAGCCAATTTGCATTATGGTCATGGAGCCACCGACTCTCATAGTGAAGCTCTGTGGATTGCTAGCAAACAGCTTGGACTAAACCCTACTGAAGCACTTGATCGCTTAGATCAGGCTATCAATGCAGAGCAAGTTCAACAAGCTTTACAAATTACCAATCAAAGAATCGCCACCCGTAAACCTCTTGCTTACATTTTGGGTGAAGCCTGGTTAATGGGTGTCCCCTTTTATTGCAGCGAGCAAAGCATCGTGCCTCGCTCTTGGATTGCTGAGCTCATCGTAGATGGGATGTTGGAACCTTGGCTACCAGCAGATGGAAAAGTCTTAGATCTATGCACTGGTAATGGCTCACTCGCCATTTTGCTAGCCCTGTCATGCCCTGATATTCATGTGAGTGCTTGTGATATCAGTATGCCCGCCCTCTCTCTAGCTGCGCGCAACATAGATCGCCATCATCTGAACTCTCAAATTGAATTACTCAATGGAGACTTATGGGATGCTTTGCCAGAACCACATGATGATAATCTTTTTGATCTCATTATTTGCAATCCACCCTATGTCAATGCTCACTCTATGAGTATCTTGCCTGCCGAATATCATGCCGAACCTGCTCTTGCATTAGCTGGCGGAGATGATGGTATGGATTTAATTCGTCGCATTATTGCAGCTGCACCAGATTATTTATCTGAGCGAGGTGCTTTGTTATTGGAGATTGGCAATGAATTTGAAAATTTCAAAAAAGCATTTCCACAAATTCCTGTGATATGGATGGAGGTTTCTGCTGGGGAAGAGCAAGTGCTCTTAATCCAGGCAGAAGATCTACGCTAGAACTCTAATTAAGCTCAGCTGCAGCAGCAATTGCTTGATCAATACGCTCTACAGGAATAACTCTTAAGCCTGGAATTTTTACCTTCGGCATATTAGCCTTCGGAATAATGGCTACCGTGAATCCAAGCTTAGCAGCCTCTTTCAAGCGCTCTTGTCCACGAGGACATGGCCGAATTTCACCAGCCAATCCAACCTCACCAAATACGATCAACTCTTTCGGTAAGGCACGATTACGAATCGAAGATTGAATGGCTAGAAGCACAGCTAAATCAGCAGCTGGCTCCGATATTTTTACTCCGCCCACCGCATTAAGAAACACATCTTGATCAAAACAGGCAACACCAGCATGACGGTGCAATACTGCCAATAGCATTGCAAGGCGAGCTTGCTCTAAGCCTACAGCTAAGCGTCGCGGATTTGGCACGTGTGCGGTATCCACTAATGCCTGAATCTCAACCAACAAGGGACGACTACCCTCTTGAGTTACCAACACGCAAGCACCGGGAACCATCTGCTCATGTTGCGATAAAAAGATTGCAGAAGGATTGGTTACGCCCCGCAAACCTTTTTCTGTCATCGCAAAAACACCTAGCTCATTAACGGCACCAAAACGATTTTTGATAGAGCGAACAAGGCGGAATGAAGAATGAGTATCACCTTCAAAATACAAAACAGTATCAACAATATGCTCTAACACTCGGGGACCAGCTAAATGTCCATCTTTAGTCACATGGCCTACCATCAAGACACAAATACCACTCGATTTTGCTGCCCTAGTGAGTTGAGCTGCACACTCTCTTACTTGGGCCACTGACCCTGGCGCTGAACTTAACACTTCAGAGTACAAAGTTTGAATCGAGTCGACTACTAAGACTTTTGGCTTTACGGTATCCATGATGGATAGCAATTTTTCAAGCTGAATTTCAGCCAAGACTTCCAATTGAGGCGCATCTAGAGCTATACGTTTCGCCCTTAATGCGATCTGGGCTGCAGACTCTTCTCCACTGCTATAGAGCACATTCATTCCAGAAGAGCTCATTTGAGCTAAGGCCTGCAATAACAAAGTAGATTTACCAATACCAGGATCACCGCCCAAAAGGACTACTCCGCCTGGAACAAGACCCCCGCCTAAAACACGATCAAATTCCTCTACCCCGGTACTAAACCTCGGTAAATCTTCTGCAGAAATTGCAGATAGTTTTTGCCTTGGTAGCGACTGTGCCAATCCCTGAAACCGAGTGTTCGAGCTTACCTCCGGCAAACCTTCTTCCAGCGTGTTCCAAGCCTGGCATGAAGGACATTGACCTTGCCACTTGGCAGAGGTACCGCCACAAGATTGACAGATATAAATTGTTTTAACTTTAGCCAAGAAATTACCTAATGAAATGAGCGCTCAACTGAATTAGTCGAGCGATGTGCCTGCTTTATTTTCTTGTGCGCGCTTAGGGGCGTCCTTACGACGCTGCTCTAAATCCGCTGCTCTTGCTGCAGCTTCTTTTTGTTTCTGTTCATACTGCCGTTGATTTTCTACTCGCTCAGCAGCTTTTTCAGGCGAAGCACGTTCGGCTGCACGCTTAATATCTTCCTGGTTCTTTAAGCTCTCGCGCAACTTACGCTGAGCTTCATGTACTGCAACTTCTTGTGCTCTGATGGGATCTAATTCCTTGCGGTAATCAGCCCTCACATTGCCAAGGCAATAATTGACCCAAAACTCTTGATAGCACAAAGACGAATCTCTTTTCCAGCGGAACTGAACCCACTCTCGCTGCAGCTCTAGATCTTGTTCTATTTTATTCAGCTGCTCGAGCTCGGCCTCTTCCGCTGGGGTAGCTAATACCAAGCCACTCAAGGAGCAAACCGTCAAAAATATTCCAAGGAATACTTTAGAGCGAAAAGGCAGCTGAATTCTCAAATCTCCACCTTTGCACCAAGTTCTACCAAGCGATTGGCTGGAATATTAAAGAAGTCCGATTGACGCCCCGCGTTTTGATACATCCAACAGAATAAGCGCTCACGCCATAAAGCCATCCCTGGATGCGCTGATGGAACAATCGTATCGCGCGATAAGAAGAATGAAGTATTCATCATGTCAAAGTGCATCTTGAAATGATGTTCAATCAGATGAATGATGGAGGCCATATCTGGAGTTTCTTTAAAACCATAAATCGCCCTAACAACATAGATATTGCTACCTAAGTCTTTGAGAGTAATGCGCTCATCATCATTCACATATGGCACATCCCAAATACTGACCTTCAAGAAAAAGACTCTTTCATGAAGAACGTGATTGTGTTTTAAGTTATGCAAGAAAGATACTGGCAAATAGTCAACATGAGCGGTTAAGAAGACCGCCGTTCCCTCAGCGCGATGCGGTGGGTGAGCCAACAATCCCTCAATAAAGCTACTTAGCTTGATACCGCCTTCAATAGCTCGTTTACGTAAAATCTGACGTCCGCGATACCAGGTAATTAGGCAAGTAAAACAAACTAAACCAAGCGCTAATGGATACCAGCCGCCATGTTCAATCTTAATAAGGTTCGCACTCCAGAAAGCAAAGTCAACCAGGAAGAAGGCGGATGTGATGCAAGCCACCAAAACAATATTCATCTTCCACTCTCTGAGCATGACCACTGCAAGCAAAATCGTTGTGATCAACATAGTGGACGTTACTGAAATACCGTAAGCTGCTGCTAAATTGACAGACTCCCTAAATTCAACGATGGTGACCACCACCATAAATAGCAAGGCCCAATTCACAAGAGGAATATAGATCTGACCTTGTTCAGAATCTGAGGTAAACATAATCTTCATGCGGGGCAAAAAGCCCAATAGGATTGCTTGGCTTACTAAGGAATAAGTGCCTGAGATGACGGCTTGAGATGCAATCACAGTAGCGGCGGTTGCCAAACCAACAGTAGGCCATAGCGCCCAATCGGGAACCATGAGATAAAACGGATTTTTAATGGCTTCTGGATTTGAAAGCACCAAGGCACCTTGGCCGAGATAGTTAATCAGCAAACTTGGCAGCACTACTAAAAGCCACGCATAGCGAACTGGATTACGACCAAAATGCCCCATATCTAGATAGAGTGCCTCGACTCCAGTCACTACCAACACTACCGCCCCCATCACGATGTAAGCAGTAGTCGGATGTTGCGTAACAAAATTAATGGCATGTAAGGGATTAAAGGCCGATATGATCTGAGGCGCATCGCCTATATTCCAGATGCCCAAGGCAGCGAGCGTTAAGAACCATAAAAGAGTAATGGGGCCGAATAAATTACCAACGGCAGCAGTGCCGTATTTTTGAATCGCAAATAAGGCTACTAGAATCGCTAAAGAAATAGGAATAATGTATTTGCTTAATCCAGGTGCGGCAATATTAATTCCTTCAACTGCGGATAAAACAGAAATCGCTGGGGTGATGACAGACTCGCCAATGAGCATGCAAGCCCCCAGCATTCCAATAATCATCAAAAAGTAATATCTTTTTGATTTGTTATCAAATGAGCGTAGCGCTAATGCCATCAGCGAGAGCACTCCACCCTCTCCCTTATTGTCAGCGCGCATCACAAACAATACATACTTAACAGTCACAACTAAGATCAATGCCCAAATCATCATTGAGATAACACCAAATAGTGCTTCTGGTGTGTAAGCGATGCCATGAGTAGGATCAAAGCATTCTTTTAGAGCATAAAGAGGGCTTGTTCCAATATCGCCAAAGACCACGCCAATGGCGGCCAACATCATCACTCCAAGACTTTTCTTATGCTCTCCACCAGAACCATGAACCTGTACAGGCTTTAACAGCGTGGAACTTGAAAATTCAGGATTACTAATTGACATCTCAGAACCTTAAGAGGTTGTTGCGTGGCAATATGTTACTCCTTATGAGGGCTACCCTAATGCTCTTCAAAGCACACAAAATGCCCTTATTTACACTCCTTTTCAAGGTTTACCTCGACAAGACCCCTCAAAAAATGGTAGAATCTTAGCTTCAGACGCGGGGTGGAGCAGTCTGGCAGCTCGTCGGGCTCATAACCCGAAGGTCGTAGGTTCAAATCCTGCCCCCGCAACCAAACAGTAGAGGGCTTTTAGGTCAATTGGCTTAAAAGCCTTTTTGCTTGTTTAGGCCATCAAAGCCAGATGAGCGATATACGCCGACCTATTCTCGCCCGCTTTCTTTGCCTTAGCATCCAATCTTGCCAAGATCTTTTTAGGTAATGTGATGTTAACCCGCTCAATCTCGTCAGATAAAAATGCTGGATCAATCTCCACCATTGCCCAAGTCCAACCTTTAAACTCTTTTTTCTTTTGCAGTTCCCTAAGAGGGCTTGGCTTTGGAATTTCTTGTTGAGCATCCAATGCTATCTCCATCCAGAGCTCTATAGCTTGCTGTGCCCCATCAATTGCCTCTTCCAGACCATCATCAGATGCTGAAAAGCAACCAGGAAGATCGGGTACAACAACACCCCATGCACTTTTTTCATTACCTGGTTCTATTGCGATTGGATATCTCATTTCACCTCCTTACAAATTCCTGCCTGCTTAAAAATACTTCTAGTTAAGCCAAGCCCCAAATCCTTTTTGGGATGCGGTACAACCAAATGACCAGCCTTGGTATGGTGGACAAAAATATGGTGCGACCCCTTGATGCCCCTCAAATACCACCCCTCTTTAATTAAACTTTCAATGACTTTTTTACTATGCATCAATCTCCTTAAATTATATTCTATTAATACACACCATACACACATTAATGATTGATATCCCTATGCCATAGCTTTTTTTCATCTTCCCTCCAATGCAATCTATGTAATCTCTTGTTTTGATCTTTAGATACATTCCAAATCTGAGCACCTGTTTTGGGGGTTTGTAAAAAAGGTATTGCCAAAGCCTCGTAACGGGCTGTTACGGTTGGATGTGGGTGTCCATAGCGATTTCGGTAGCCATTCTGGGCAAATGCATGATCTGGCATGAGTCGTTTTAATAGGTCTTCTGAAGAGGAAGTTTTGCTGCCATGGTGAGGCGCCATAAAAATAAGTTCTCTGCCACCAAGCTGTGCAAGCATGGTCTGCGTCAGACGATCTACGATGTCTGCTTCTCCTTGTTTTTCTACATCACCCGTT
>CANIMS010000101.1 GCA_947468785.1 Betaproteobacteria bacterium | reverse complement strand
GAATCCTGTATTCATCTCGAAGCTTAGGGCTTATTTTTGCGTCAAATACCTGCCATGCAAACATATTCGGCTGCTCTAAAACAACCTTGCCGTATTTTGCATACGTATAGTTACGAATATCAGCGCCTTCATCAACAAAGCGCTCTCCTCTGGCATTAATCATGATTCCGTATGGATAGCTATGTTTTTGGTAACTATCACCCACAACCAGGTCGCCAAATGGAGGAGCATTCATATCCCAAGAGACGGAGTGGCATCCAGACCATTGTCCGTAAGCCATCGCACCTACCTTAAGAGCCATATTAATGCCGCCACCAGTATTAAAGCGGGTGCCCCTTACCTTAGCTAAATCCCAGTTAGGGCCTAAGTACCGAGCCCGCATTTCGGCATTACTCTCAAATCCTCCTGAGGCCAAAATCACTGCCTTGCTATGAATATCTACTTTCTTATTTCCAACGCGAACCTTGACGCCAATAATCCCATCATCACCTTCGAGTAATTCAATTACAGGCGTTTCATAGAATATTTTTATGCCATCTCTGATTGCAGCCTTATGCTCTAGCTCGACTAAACCTTCTCCGCCGCCCCAAGTTTCACAAGCGAGCCCGCCAAAGAATTTAAACTTTCCATCTATTTTGTGAGCTTGTCTACCAAAGCTTGCCTGAAACTTAACGCCTTTTTTGCGCATCCAAATCAAAGTCTCTAAACTTTTTGTAATCAGAATTTCAGCCAAATCGGGATCAGTCTTATATTCAGTTAACCGCCCCATATCATCATAAAACTGATCTACGGTATAAGACCCAAAATCTGCACTAGCAATTTCTTCATCTGTTAAATCGGGAATGATTTGCTTTAAATCTTCTGGTCCATTAAATACCACGCGCATTGCGCCAGCCGTATAACGACTATTGCCACCCGCCTCTTCTAAAGGGGCCGCCTCAAGCATGATGACTGAAGCACCATGCTCGCGCGCAGCCAATGCGGCACAAGCAGCCGCATTACCAGCACCCACGACAATCACATCAGGATTACCAAATTGACTTTCCATAGTCATAACTCCTGATTAAGCCTCTGCCAATACTGGCGTTTCATCTTGAGCTTTGAGGCTGGTAATAATTTCCTTAACCGAAGCCTGATTTTCTAGATTCATTAATTTTTCAGAGAGTCCAGGGCCTAAATTTTGCGCGCCCTTGACCATCTTTACCAAGCCAGTAAATTTATCGGAAAGCTCTTGCTCAGTTAATGGGTTAGCAGGTTCACCTTTTGGCTCAGGCTGCTCTCGACGCAATACTTTTCCATTCTTAAGGGTCAGCTCAACCGCAGCCTGCCTGCCTGTAACACCATATGCCGGTTCACAGATCAGAGTGGTTTGTGTAGACGAGGCATCATGAATTTTTTGGTTTTTAAATCCATCCCAATACTCTCGTAATCCATTGCGGCCGATCTCTAGGGCTAAGGCAACACTAAACTGAGTGCTACCCATAGCAGCATTCAAATTGGGTGGCTTTGGTTTGGATGCTTGGCGTATCGAGAGCTCACACATATTGACCCTGATGGAATCAACATCTTGCAGGCGCACATTATCCTCATGGAAAAATTGTTGTGCCAGATCAATCGGTCCATGAGCATATCTACAAGCTGCATGGGGCTTGAAGCCCACCTCCATGATGGCAAACTTTTCTCCAAGACCATCGAGTAAATCGTTTACACGAATGTCATCGCAATAGGCGTTAAAAAATCCTTCGCGGCCTTCCAAGGCTTTCTTGGGACCAGTAAATCCACGGCTAACCATGACTGCTGCCATTGTTCCGTTCAATGCTGACTTACCTGGGCTAAACGGCTTAGCCATACAGGGATCATCTAAATAAGATTGGATACCTGCCGATTGCATCGCAGCCAAACCAATTGCAGAAGCAATGCCATTCACATCGCATCCCAAAAGTTTTGCGCCAGCAGCTGCCACACCAATTGCAGAGACCGTTCCAGTGGTATGAAAACCTCGCTGTCTATGCCCAGGATTAATCGCTTTAGCGATTCGTATCGCTACTTCATATCCCGCAATTAACGCAGTGACCACTTCTTTACCGCTTTTATTATTCGCCTCAGCCAAAGCCATTAAAGATGGAACCATTACTGAGCCAGCTTTAATGAGACCGGATCCATGGGCATCATCTAGCTCTACTCCATGGCCCATCATGGCATTACACATCGCCGCCATTGGTGCAGGAACTTTAAATCCGTAACCCACTACAGTACTTTCAGGCTTACCGCCCCACTCCTTGACCATCTCAATCACCTTGCGAGCAGGCTCACTAATCGCAGAAGCAGCAATCTGATTTCCTAAGCCATCACGAATGATGAATTTGGCTTTTTTAGTCACCTCATCGGGGATTGCCTCATATTTCAAGGCATGGACTAACTCGGCAAATCTTAAGGTTAAGCCTTCCAAAGCGGCTGCTGTATCTGTGTTCATTGTCATGACATGCTCCAAGAAATCAATTTAAGTTGTTGTAAGTGCTACTACTATAAACCATACCCAGCCTATATTCCAAATTGCTTAAAAATGGAGTAGTCGACTGCCCTGCCAATTCCGTGCCGATACCCCTCTAAACGAAGAGCCTGGCCAGGCGCAATATTGGCTAGGTTCACCTGAGAACCAAAATCTTGAAATAGGCTTAAATGATTTTGTGGGAATCTAAAGGGATCAGCCTCAACGAAAATCTCTTTAAACCATTCCTTTTTAGCAAGCTCTTTTAATACATTGGGATTCTTTTTGGCAGTCATCGTAATTTCCGATTCCTCTAGGATGATGTGCTCAATACCTTGATCTAAAACTGCCTTTATCAGCGCCTCTAATTCCTCTAGACTAATTACCGTTTCAGGATTCTTGCGACCAAATTCATAAATGATCGAAAGACCTGCTTTTTTGCACTGATCAAAGTACCTATTGCGCTCATCTGCCGTTAGAGAAATATAGTTTTCTGATAGCTCCATAGCCTTAAACCCCAAATCAGCCAAGAACTTCAACATGCCCGCTACATCATTTTTAAGATGGGCATATTCAAAGAGAATTCCGCCTGAATAACAAACAACATCGGCATTGTTATAAAGAGCAATAATTCTTTTTAATGATTGAGGTGGAATAATTAAACTGTTCAACGCATAAATTTTTGCGAAATCTATATAGTTCCCAGCGCAATTAAGTAGGTCAGCTACCCCATTCTCACCAGTCCAGCCCATATTGTCAGGGCCATAATCGATAATCGATGTACGACCTGTTTTACGGGGCTTACTTTGTAATGGCAAAGCTAATGAACTCGGAACTGTAGTCATCATTATTTTTTAAATCCCTGTAAAAGATTTTGGATCTTGCTCTTTCGAACATATACAAATCCATCCATTAATAAACGGCAGGTACGCTCTATTTGAGCGCTTTGAATTTTCAGTTGTCCATCTACCAATGTCGACTGGGCGGCAACCCTTAATACACCGCTAGGATGTCCAAGCCTTACTACGCTCTTCACACCTCCTACCAGTTGCTCTAGAAGTGAGCCTGGTACAGCGCTTGCTACAGCAGCACAAGCTGCGCCAGTTACTGCCAAGGCTTTATGAGGTTTTTGCATACTTAATTGCCGCACACAAACATCTGCTTCAAGTTTAGAAACACGTTTTCCTTGAGGCGTTTCATAATCGGCTGTAGGGGCAATCATCATGACACGAGGAACATTGGGAGATTTCGCTAAAGCCTCTTCTGGATTGCTAACGATTCCGAGCTGAACCGCTGCCCATCCCCTTACTTGCTCTAGTGTGGCCATGAGTAAAGAATTATTGCGCATTTGGTCTGGAGTTTCATATCCAGTCGCGCCAATATCACTTGCCCGAACAAAAACAAAAGGAGTGGCTGCATCGATCAATGACAAAGGAATCTCCTTATGATTGATTTTCACTATGTCAATCGATTTTCCTGTGGGTAGTAACTTTCCAGAGACTGCTCCACTGCAATCTCCAAAATCCAGTCGAATAGTAGCGCCCGTGTCCGGGACGCCTGCAATGGCGCAATCACCATCCCAGACAGGAATACCCCCTTGAGTGGGTATGGAGGCAATAACGACTTGCTGAGTATTCGTAGTAAAAATCCGCACCGTAGTAAGTGGATCGACTCCCTTTACTAAACCGCGCAAAATCGCAAATGCTCCCACCCCAGAAAGCATATTGCCGCAGTTACCACCAGTAGAGACTGCGGCATCCTCAATACCTACCTGACAAAATGTATATTCAACATCAGCATCGTCGCGCTGAGATAGGCCTACGATTGCAGCTTTACTGGTGAGAGGATCTGCACCCCCAACTCCATCAACTTGCCGAGCATCGGGAGATCCATAGCTTGCCAAAAGAATGGCATCGCGCATCATCTTTTCAGAAGGCAGATCCGAATCCAAGAAATAAAGGCCCTTACTTGAGCCGCCACGCATTAAGGTTGCTCTTACAGGAATAAGCTCTGGAGAATCTACCGCTGTTACTGCTAAAAATGTATGAGGCATAAAATACTATTGCGTCATCTTGGCATCTTGTACAACGACCTTTAGGCGCTCTCGTTCTTTTTGCAAATACTCCGCAAAACTAGCTCTAGAACCTCCAATAATAATAGTGCCAGCATTAGTAAAAGTACTTCTTACTTCTGGAGACTGCAAAGCCTTTTGATTGGCTTGATTCATTTTTTCGAGAATATCCACTGGTGTACCTGCTGGCGCCATCATTCCTACAAAATGGGTAATAAAAATACTGGGGTAACCCAATTCTTTAGTGGTTGGGACATCTGGCAGGCTAGAGGAACGTTGATCATAAGTCACGGCTAATGCCTTGACCATTCCCGCTTTAATCTTTGGAGTAACTACCTGGGTAGACTCAGCAGCAAGTTGCACCTGACCTCCAATTAAAGCTGTAACAGTATCAACACCGCTCTTGTAAGGAATGGGTTCCACATCAGCATCAGCAGCTATCTTAAAAAGTGCTGAGACAAAGTGCGGTGTTGTTCCAACTCCAGCCGTAGCAAATACCACACGATTGTCTTTGCTTGCTTTTAAATTAGTAATAAATTCTTTTAAGTTTGAAGCAGGATTATTGTTATTTGCAATAATGACTGATGGCGCCACGGTTAGCAGAGTAATCGGGACTAATTCATCATCTTTATGTTGTTGGTCATTCCGAATAAGAGTAGTAGTAACTAATCCATTACTACTGACCAAAAAGGTATATCCATCGGGCTTACTTTTTGCAACGTAAGTTGCGCCTACCATGCCACCTGCACCAGGTTTGTTTTCAATAATGACTGGTTGCTTCAGTATTTGAGAAAGCTCTTTACCAACCGTCCTACCCACAATATCAATATTGCCACCAGGAGCAAAAGGTACAACAATGGTGATTTGTTTAGCGGGCCATGCTTGGGCAAAAACGCTATTTACGCTGAATAAAAAAACAATTACCAGTGATCGAGACAGAAATTTCATGCAGCGTACCTTTTTCCTTAAAAATGGGTCACTAAAATTTAGTAGTAGCTAGTTTTACTCCTAAATTGACGCTTGTCAATAAAAGGCTGTAATTTTGGCGCTTATCCCAATTAGGAAAGCAATTGCGGCCTAAGAATACAAACCCCAAGATAGGGGTGAAGCTAGTAATTACTTCTTGTCATCTAGCGTCAAACCAAGCCCGCGAATCACCTTACCCCAACGATCTGCTTCCGCTTTTAAGAAGGCTGCGTATTCTTGCTCACTTGAACCACGTACCTCGGCACTAGTGCTAATAATTTTGTCTCTGAGCTCAGGATCTTGCAGGGCCTTATTCAGGGCAGCGTTCATCTTGGTTAGAATGGGTCGTGGAGTACCTGCTGGTGCCATCACTCCAGACCATGCCCCGTACTCTACGCCTGGAAGAATAGTTTCCGACAAGGTGGGAAGCTCAGGTAAGGCAGCCATTCTTTTTAAGCTAGCGCTTGAAATTCCTTTGAGATTTTTCTGTTTAATTTGCGGAATTAAGGAATTGGAATTGCCCAACATAAATTGGACTTGCCCACCCATTAAGTCTGCCAAACCAGGAGCCTCACCTTTATAAGGAATATGGGTTGCTTGTGCGCCAATACTTTGAAGGAATAACACGGTCGCGAGATGCGTGACATTCCCCTCTCCTGCTGTAGCGTAATTCACCTTATTAGGATTGGCCTTTAAGTAAGCAACAAACTCTTTAATATTGTTTGGCGGAAAGGCGGGATGAACAGCTAAAACAAAAGGAATATTGGCAGTCAAAGCTACTGGAACTAAGTCGCGCGTGTAATCGTAGTTCAATTTAGGG
>CANIMS010000100.1 GCA_947468785.1 Betaproteobacteria bacterium | reverse complement strand
TTTGCGGAACGGTCGCCTTGGCAGACAGGTAGGATTCGCGCAAGGAGGCTAGCTGTGGATTATTTAATTTGAGCTCATTCCACAGTTGGCGTAAATCCATCTCAGCTGGACCTGATGATGGCGCCTTGGTATAAATTCTGGGAGCATTGCTCAAATTGGGAGGCAGTAATGACTCAGTCTGTTTTGGAGTCTGATTCTTAGGAGAGGCTTGCACACTAATTGGTGGCGGTGCCCCTAAAGCTTTACCGTCATCAACCTGAACCAACACTGTTCCTGAGATCGTTCCGATTTCGCCCGTTTGTGCAGATATTGAAGAAGAAATAGCACTAAGAACAAAAGTAGTGATGACCAGCGTGGCCATCCTTTTGAAAGGTCTTACGGCGCTCATTTTGCGTGAACCAAGAATCAAGAAATGCTACCGCCTTTAAATCAATAAAAAGCTCGTTTTATCGTCCCTGATGCCCTTTTACCCATTTCCACTACAGTCTTCAGGGGAATTAGATGATTATAGGGTAGAAAAGCTATCGGTTGAATTATGGGCAATAGCTATCTTATTGATTCTAAAGATAATAATGAAAATTCAAGTCACAAAATGACTCAAAATTCAGCATGAATCCTAAATGAGAGGATGTTGACTGGTCCGCGGGCGGAGTTATAAGCCGGATTAGTGATGTGTTGAAAGTTCAAGCCAGCTAAGACATTTTTCACAACGGTAGCGTTGTAGTACAGCTCAGCAATTCGTTCAGGACGATAGCTAATGGTTTTGCCTGGCCCCGCATAGTCACCAATGAAATAAGAAACACCGCCAGCCTGCAAATAATTTTTACGATTATTTGACAAGCCGTTTTGCATCACCGAGATACCAATGCTGTCTTTGGGCCTACTCCAGCTTGTGCCGTTCATGCCCATACCAATCGAGATCGAGTTATCCGCTTCGGTAAAGGACATGGTCTCGGTATTGCCATCCGATGTAAATGCGCGACCATAAATTCCCAGGTCATGGGTCAATGCCTGCTCCCCATGAATACCAACACCCGTCTTATATTGATAGTTATTGCGAACATTATTAATGGCTTGGGTTCCTTGCGCATTATTGGCAAGCACATAATTAGTTGCATCCTGAAAGCGAGCCAAAATCATTTTGTTGCGGTAAGCCAGTACGCTGACTTTTCCTGGTAACTTCCCAATGTGATGCTGGCGTTCAATTTCTGCTTGATCACCATAGGCGTTAAAAATTTGCCAGTTCAAATCTCGGCCATTCGGATTTTTGGGGGCTAGCATCCGCGATGCACGCATCACCCAATGATCTAAATAC
Organism: Betaproteobacteria bacterium; assembly: GCA_947468785.1. Classification (GTDB taxonomy): domain Bacteria; phylum Pseudomonadota; class Gammaproteobacteria; order Burkholderiales; family Burkholderiaceae; genus Polynucleobacter. Next base: position 5,044 of record CANIMS010000100.1, on the reverse strand, counting down.
CACTCCCCTGCCAGGCCCCAGCTATAGCCGCGCGCATCGGCAGCATAGTCATAGGCAAGATAGGTCATATTTCCCCAGTTCATGAACTGAATTCGGGGATCTTTGGCATAACGACTGTCATCGAAAATATCGAGCGTAGAAAATTGTCCGCCTGTAATGACTACACGGTTACTACTCACGGTTTGTGTAATCTGATTGGCTTCGTTTTCTAAGAGAACTTTATCGCCCTCTTGGTTGATGGTGTGACGTACAAACGCGCGTGCAGAATAAAACTTGGCTTGCGCACTGGTGGCCTTACTTCCCTCGCCATTGGTAAATCCGCCCAAGCCCACTAAACCTGAAAATGGAGCTCCTGAAATAACTTCGGGATTAAAGTACACGTCTGTGTTTGGCGCGAGACGTGCACCAAAGAACAAGGTGCCTGACCAGGTATAGCTCATCGAATTGATGGCCGATAAACTATTTTGACCAGAATAAGCAGAGTTGAAATTGTTGTAACGCTGATTGATATATGTTGATTGCCCATGCAGATTAACGGGCAATCCCCATAAATTTCCTTCGGTAGGTACGCCATCAATTGGCGAAGTAAAGGTAGCAATTTGGTCCGCGCCAGACCCTGCCCTCTGCGCAAACGCATAGGCACTGAGTAAAGTGCAAATAATGCTCAGCAGGAGAGTTAGATATATCTTGCGGGTCATTCACAATTTCTGATTGGATTGCTAGCAAACAAATAGCAACAGGCCGATAGAGAAAAACTGGCAGCTCACACAGCTTGAGATTGAAGCCCAAGGGTGGCACAGGCCAAATTATCTCCAAAAAGGAGCAATTTACCTAGTCTTTATGTCGAATTAGTGACTAATTAGGGGGGAGGATTGCCTCAAAACAACTTAACCAAATAAATCACTATGACTGCCAAGCCTGGCAAGACGCAAAATTTCTGGATTAGGTTTCTTGTAGATCAGGAGGACATCAGGCTTGATATGGCATTCGCGATGCCCTATCCAATTTCCAATCAAATCATGGTCTCTCAGCTTATTGGGCAACACCATATCCAGTATTAAGAGGTCTATTACATTCAGCAGAAGCCTATCTATATCTTTTTTATGTCTTGAGTTTGCATGAATACGTTTGAAGTCTCTTTTAAATATGGATGATCTTTCAATCATCCGCATGCAAATCCGCCATTAATGCTTTACTTGTTTTAAAACGCTTGCCTCTACCAGATTCAAGCTCGGCAATTGCCTTTTTAGTGGTGGCGTTAGGCACCTTTACTGTAAAGGGCAATTGCTTCTCATCTGCAATTCGCAACATCAGCATTCGTATTGCATCAGAAATGGATAAACCCATCGCTTCAAGGGCATCTGATGCTCGATTTTTAGTCGCCATATCAATCCTGGCACGCACATAGGTATCTGAAATTGTCATAACTCCTCTCCACTTGATTCCGAACTACATTTGTAGTCACAATGAGACTACATTTTAACACAATGCGGTCAACAAAAAAGGGGCTTAATAGCCCCTTTTTACTGAATCAGCAGTAGTCAATGGTTTGGTTAACGCCGATCCATCAGCGCTCGGGCTAAGGTGCCTGCATCAACGTACTCGAGCTCACCACCAACTGGTATCCCTCTAGCAATGCGAGTCACTTTAATGCCCTTCACTTTGAGTACTTCACCAATGTAATGAGCAGTGGCTTCGCCTTCGCTAGTGAAGTTCGTTGCTAACACTACCTCCCGAATAGGTACACCAGTATCGGGACTTTCAATACGAGCTAATAGACGATCAAAATGAATTTCATTGGGGCCCATGCCATCTAAGGGTGAGATGCGTCCCATCAATACGAAATAATTTCCCTTAAAGCTGAGCGTTTGCTCAACCATGACTTGGTCAGCAGGCGTCTCCACAATGCAAAGCAAAGATGGGTCACGACGATCGTCTGAGCAGGTGATACAGATCTGCGTTTCCGAAAAAGTATTGCAACGTGCGCAGTGGCCTACTGTTTCAACTGCTTCACCTAAAGACTGTGCCAGTACTGCTGCGCCATTACGGTCGTGCTGCAGTAGATAAAACGCCATGCGCTGTGCAGACTTAGGCCCTACTCCTGGCAGTACTCGCAATGCTTCGATCAGGCGACCGAGTGCATCTTGTGGTGCTTCATGACGTGCCATTAAATTAGAATCTTTAGAAAGGTAACTTAAAGCCTGGGGGCATAGGCATACCAGCTGTAGCGCCTGACATCAGTTGCCCACTGGCTGCTTCTACTTGCTTAAATGCTTCCGTATAAGCAGTAACGATTAGATCTTCCAACATCTCACGATCATCCATTGCGCCTGGGTCAATTTGTACACGCTTGAGTTCATACTTACCAGAGATGGTAACTTTAACCAATCCACCAGCAGCTTGGCCAGTGACTTCGAGAGCGGCTAATTGCTCTTGCGCCACCTTCATCTTTTCTTGCATCTGCTGAGCCTGTTTCATGAGGCCAGCAAGTCCACCTTTCATCATCGTATCTTTTCCTTAATGACTATGATTTTTAATTGAAATGATTGATTAATAAAATTAGAGAGGCTTCACTGAGCCACCAACTACAGTGGCGCCAAACTCTTTTTGTAACTGCTGAATAAAGGGGTCGGCTGCAATCATTTGCTCAGCATTCATACGCTTTTCTTGATGAATTTGCGCATCGACCTTAGCAACTGTTTTGCCTTCAACTTGACCTTTTTCAATCACGATCTTGACTGGCTTACCAAAGTGAGTTGTTAGCGCATCAGCTAAACGGGCAATGGAGGCCTCCGAAGCTAATTGCGGCATCGGCGTGACGATTGACGCTTTTACACCCGCTACTGAATCTACCCAATCTTGCAACTCTGTCTGAAATGCTAACTGTTGCACCAAGCCTTTTACTGGCAACTGGCGCATCAAAGCATGCCAATCTGGACAGTCTACAGAAACAGCAGAACTTGCTGGTGCAGGAACAGACTTGGTTGGAGCTGAGGCTGGGGCTGGAGCTGCTGCTGGAGCAGCCTTCGTTACTGGCGCAGGTGCAGGTTTAGATGCAGGGCTAGTTGCTGGACGAGCGCTTGCTACAGGTGGCGCCGATGGTGCACTTGCTGAACCTCCTGCGCCACCGGGACGAAACGCAAGCATGCGCAATAAGGTCATCGCAAAACCAGTTTGCTCATCTGGTGCAAGGGATAAATCAGGGCGACTGGTAATCGTAATTTGATAGAAGAGTTGCGCTTCTTCTTTTGAAAGTTGTGTTGCTAAGCGACGGATCTCACCTGCTTCAGGCCAATCATCCAATACAGACTCAGGAACTACTTGAGCTGCAGCAATCTTTTGTAACAAGCTGGATAGATCTTGCAAAGCAAATGAGAAAGACATACTGCGCTCACCCATCTCATTAGCAACCGCTAAGAGACTGGCGCCATCTTTTGCTATTAAACAATCCAGAATACGAATCAGATATGCATCATCTAAGGTGCCGAGCATACCGCGTACCGATTCTTCGGTAACTTTACCTGCAGCGTAAGCAATTGCTTGATCAGTCAGAGATAAAGCGTCACGCATTGAGCCCTGCGCAGCTTTTGCAAGCACTCGCAATGCATTGACCTCGTAGGTCACATTTTCAGCGGCAAGTACTTTTTCTAAGTGCTCAACAATCAGCGGTATCGGCATTTGCTTGAGGTTGAACTGCAAGCAACGAGACAAAATAGTGACTGGAATCTTCTGGGGATCGGTTGTCGCCAGAATAAATTTGACATGCTCTGGTGGTTCTTCTAAGGTTTTGAGCATCGCGTTAAAGGCATGATTAGTAAGCATATGCACTTCATCAATCATGTAAACCTTGTAACGACCATTGCTTGGTGCATACGCTGCTTTTTCTAATAGCGCTGCAATATCATCTACACCACGGTTACTTGCAGCATCCATCTCAATGTAGTCTACAAAACGTCCAGCATCAATTTCCATGCAAGCCGGACATTTACCACAAGGCTCTGAGGTCATCTTGCCTTGTCCATCAACACCCGTGCAATTGAGCGCTTTTGCCATAATGCGAGCAATCGTCGTCTTACCCACTCCACGAGTGCCGGTAAATAACCACGCATGATGTAAGCGACCTTGATCTAAAGCGTGGGTTAAAGCCTTAACCACATGGTCTTGACCAACTAATTCAGAGAAGGTTTTAGGGCGCCAGGAACGGGCCAATGCTAGTGCTGTCATGTCATCCATTCTAACAAGCTAAAATGGAATTGGACGGGCCTCCCCGCATGGTGGGTTGGATAACCTGGTCAGGTCGGGAACGGAGCAGCCAAACCCAATTTCTGCCAGTGCCGGGGGTCGGGCTCGTCCACCCTTACTCATGATTTATATAGGTAGAACTGCCTGGCCCAGCAAACGTTTTCTTTGCTGGATATAAAGATATATTGCGGGGAAACTGGTAGCGCTAGATCCGCTGTAACCTTACATCCAACTTTGCTAGATTCCACTTAGTACTTAGATGGCTCACTTCAAGCATTCTTGCTTAGAATAGCCAGATTACAGGCTGAACGGGCTATGTTGCCTTATTAGTAACCATAGTAGCTTTTCATGCAACAAGATTGATTTAAGAGCCCTAAAGAATCTAAAAGATCTTCAAAAATCTAAAAATGCCCCAAATCATCCAAATAATGAGCAGAACAACAATAGTTCTGACATCCAACTGAATCTTAAAGAGTCGTAATGTCTTATGAGTGCCCTCTACTGATACTTGCAAACTGAACCCCCTTCTATATAGAAGAGTTCAGCGTAGAGATTGCTAGCGAATATGAATAGGGATCAAGGTTGATATGGTTGTAGGAAAGGATCTCACCTTCCCCACACCAAAATCGTACTGATTACTTCTGTGAATCTGAATTTCTGCCCTGCGTTACTTTCTTGCGTATCAACACATAGAGAGAGGAAGCTCATAGACTGAGCTAATGATGTATTTTTTGGTCTAGCCAATACCATAATCACCCTCCAATAACTCGAGCTTGATGCCGGCATCTAATTTATTAAGACG
>CANIMS010000099.1 GCA_947468785.1 Betaproteobacteria bacterium | reverse complement strand
TATTTGCTGTAACCAGGTCCCCATCGTCTAGAGGCCTAGGACATCACCCTTTCACGGTGAGTACGGGGGTTCGAATCCCCCTGGGGACGCCAATTCTTTTGGCGTAGTAATCGTTTTATTGGTTGTAATTTGGAGCGGTAGTTCAGTTGGTTAGAATATCTGCCTGTCACGCAGAGGGTCGCGGGTTCGAGTCCCGTCCGTTCCGCCAAATTCAGTGACAAAAAAGCCCGAGTGATCGGGCTTTTTCTATATTAATTGTTAGTTGTCATTAAGCTGCCTATACAAGCTAGTATGCCCAAATCTAATCATTCTTCCAAACCGAAGTCTACTTTTTCAAATAGATTAGCAAAAGGAAATGCTGGGGGAGGCTATAAAGAGGTGACCTTAATAGAGGACGTGATCGAAGCCAATAAATATATTGGCGAACATATTGACTCCTTAACTAGGAGATCTACACTCATACAAGAGCATTTATCTCTTAACCATCCCGATCTTAGTCTTAGGGTGATCCGGAGAATTCTGACTAAAGATAGTGAGAGGGCTTAGTGGGTTTGCGTGTTGCAGTAATTAGTCAATAAAAAAAGCCCCAGCTAGGGGGCTTTTAACACCATGGTATTGAGACTATTTTTTCTTGGGGGTGGTGATAGAGGCAGCCATGGCATCAAAATAAACCACTTTCACCTGCTCACCAACTGCCACATCCGCCAGTAGGGCGGGGTTCTTCACTGTAACTGTAGTGATGTTACCGCTAGGCCCCTTAACAGATACTAATTTCTTATCACGATCGACGCCTACGATATCTGCAATGATAGTTGTAGTGTTAGCAATGACCTCAGAAGGTTTTTCATTAGGCTTTGAATTGGTGACAGTGCTAGTTTCTACTTTACTTCGAATACCAGTACTCTTTGTTTTAATGAGCTCTATGGCAACAGCAGTTTCATAGGTTACGTTAACACGATCACCTTTTTTGATTTGTGAAAAATTACTAATTTCTGGGCCGGCAACAAATTTAGATTCACCTTCTTTGTTTTTAAAGGTAATGGTGCGAGTTTTCGGATCAATTTTAAGAACTTCGCCTTCATAGAGTTGATAGCGGTTATCGGTTACTGCCGCATCAATAACCATAGGTTTGGAGCTGGTCGAATCACTTGGCTTATTCTGGGCCATCAATACAGATGATCCTCCAATGAAAGATGCCAGGATAAAAGCGATATGCGTCAATTTGATATTCATTATTTCCCTTGTAATTAAATGCTTATATGGCAAATATTAGCCCACTTTTGCTATTTAACAGCGGTTTTCTATATGGGCGAGCCGCTCGGTAGAATCTGGACATATTTGTTAAGATCATTCTTTTAATAGATCTCAGTTAAAAGGATTCAAATGACTAAGCTAGCAGCTAACCTCACCATGCTATTTAATGAAGTTCCATTTATGGAGCGCTTTAAACAGGCTTCAAATGCAGGCTTTAAGGGCGTTGAATTTCTCTTTCCTTATGCTTATTCTGCTAATGACATCAAAAAAGAACTAGATCAATATCAACTTAAACTTGTTTTAAACAATTTACCAGCTGGCGATTGGGATGCTGGTGAGCGGGGAATCGCTTGCTTGCCAGATCGGGTTGAGGAGTTTCGTGAAGGGGTAACTAAAGCAATTGAATACGCTCAGATACTTGGCACTCCCCAATTGAACTGCTTAGCAGGTAAAGCTCCCGCAGGCATAGAACCCAATCTTTTGCATGAAACCTTTGTTGCTAATTTGAAATTTGCTGCAGATAAATTAGAAAAGGTAAATATTCGATTATTGGTAGAGCCAATCAATACTTTTGATATTCCGAACTTTTACTTATCAAAAACACAGCAAGCGATTGATATTCTCAATGAAGTTAATTCTAGCAATCTATTCGTTCAATATGATATCTATCATGCACAACGTATGGAGGGAGAGCTTGCCAATACGATCGAGCGGCATTTAGCAAAAATAGCTCATATTCAATTAGCAGATAATCCAGGACGAAATGAACCTGGCACAGGCGAAATCAATTACCGCTACCTATTTAAATTCCTTGAACGCATAGGCTATGAGGGATGGATAGGCTGTGAATATAAACCCTTAACTACTACAGAATCTGGATTAGGCTGGATTCAATCACATCAATCATTTTAAAAATATCAGGAGACTATATGAGTAATCAAAAAAAACTTGGCTTCATTGGACTTGGAATTATGGGTGCACCAATGGCAAGTCATTTAGTCAATGCGGGATATGAACTCTTTATTAATACCCGTAGCAAGGTTCCAGAGTTACTCGCAAACACAAAAGCAGTGCAATGTTCGTCCCCTCAGGCTGTGGCTGAACAAGCAGATGTGATTTTTATCATGGTGCCAGATACGCATGATGTAGAAAAAGTACTCTTTAGCGATAAGGGAGTTGCGTCTGGGCTAAGCAAGGGCAAGGTTGTGGTGGACATGAGCTCTATTTCCCCGATAGCCACTAAAGAATTCGCTAAGAAAATCAATGGTCTTGGTTGTGATTATTTGGATGCCCCAGTCTCCGGAGGTGAAGTTGGCGCTAAAAATGCAACCCTTTCTATTATGGTTGGCGGAGATGCAAAGATTTTTGAATCAGTAAAACCTATTCTTGATCTAATGGGTAAAAATATTAATCTGGTTGGCGGCAATGGAGATGGGCAAACAGCCAAAGTTGCGAATCAAATCATCGTTGCTTTAAATATTGAAGCAGTTGCTGAAGCACTCTTATTTGCCTCAAAAGCTGGTGCAGATCCTGCAAAAGTTCGTCAAGCCTTGATGGGTGGGTTCGCCAGTTCTAAAATTCTGGAGGTGCATGGAGAAAGAATGGTTAAAAGGACATTTGATCCAGGTTTCAGAATTGAATTACATCAAAAAGATTTAAATCTAGCACTCAATAGTGCGCGTGCTCTTGGTGTCTCACTACCAAATACTGCTACTGCACAGGAATTATTTAACTCCTGTGCTGCTCATGGTGGCAGGGCATGGGATCACTCTGCTATGGTCAAGGCGCTAGAAAAGCTGGCCAATTTTGAAATTGGTCAGGAAGCTAAGGCTTAATTAGATGTCCGTAACCTTATTGGTCTACCTACATGGATTTCGGTCTTCCCCGAGATCCAGTAAGGCAGTCAAGACTGGGCTTGCTGTTAAGGCTTTATCAAGCAAAGAAAACACAATTGAGTGGTATTGCCCTCAACTGCATGCTTCACCAAAGCAAAGCATGGATATGGTGACAAACTATATTGATCAATCGGGGGCCGATAAGATTGTGATTATCGGCTCTTCTTTGGGGGGGTTTTATACCAATTATTTGGCTGAGAAATACGCTTGTAAGGCGATCGTATTAAACCCAGCGGTAAGAGCTGCTCGGGAATTGGCACCCCATGTTGGCATGTTGACCTCCTATGATAACGATGAACCCTTTGACTTCCGCTCAGAATACATTGACGAGCTGAAGGCGCTTCAAGTTGAGAAAATTACGTCTCCTGACAGATATTTTTTGATTGCAGCTAAAGGAGATGAGCTGCTTGACTGGAGGGAGATGGTTGAATTTTATGGCGGCTCCCACCAATTAGTCCTAGAGGGAAGTGATCATGGGATTGCAGACTATGACAATCACCTTCCAAAAGTAATGGAATTTGTATTGAAATAGGTAATTGATTGCCGAGCGCATCTTCTGTAATATTCAAGTAACAATCCTTATATTGAGCTTGGATTGAGAAAGGAGTGATTGTGCTAAGCATCCTAAAGCTAGACGCTGGAGGAATTCCCCAGGGCTGGGTCAACGCCGAAGAAGCAACAAAGCATTACGCAGATAATAGTGTTCTATGGACATTGGGTGATCCTATTTTTAGGATGCGTGGTGGCATATCTAGAATGAGTGGCCAACAATCCATTATTGAGCTCCATTCAATTATTGCTATTAATGGCACCTCTAAAATTAACCTCTTTGATGTGGTACCAGCGATCACTAAACATAAGCTCTTTAAACGAGATCGTGGACTCTGTGCATATTGCGGCGATACCGTTCATGAAAGCCATGCTGAGGCGGAACACATTATTCCCAATAGCCGAGGCGGTAAATATAGTTGGATGAATTTAGTAATTTCTTGTAGGCCTTGTAATCAGCGTAAAGGAAATCGCACTCCAGAAATGGCTGGAATGGGGTTGCTCTATACACCATATCAACCTAGCCTCTATGAAGATATGATCCTGAAGGGACGAAATATTTTGACAGATCAGATGGACTTTTTGGCAGCAAATCTACCAAAAAATAGTCGTCTATTGGATCCTACTATCTGCCCTCAAAGTTGACGCAGTTTGCATTAAACCCTCGCCATATGAAATCCATATGGGTCGTGATGGTTGCATTGATCCTTTCTTTGCTGGGCCACTTTATCTTGTATTTTGGAATTCCCTTTTTATCCTTTTCTTCTGGTCCTGATATTGCAGAAGATTTAATTATTAAAACAGAGCTACGGGTTGAACCCCCAAAGAAAATACAAACGGCTAAAGCGCCAAAGAAAAATCCTCCTCAATCGAATCAGAATTCATTATCAGTAGAGGATCCAAATGCTTCAGCCGCAGGCACTTCAAGTGCAGGCGCCAATCAAGGGGGTGCTGTTGATCAAAAGGGCGCCCCTTTTAGGCTACCGCAATCAGGAATTATTTACTACGATACTTATGTTGACGGGCAACAATTTCAAAATGGTCAAATTGACTGGGAAGTAGACGGTAATAGTTATCGCCTCTACATTAATATTCCTTATGCTTTTGTTGGACCTTTTGTATTTGAATCCAGAGGTACTGTTGACGCATACGGTATTGCTCCCTCTATTTATTGGTCCCAAAGAGGTACACGTAATCCGCGATATTCTCGCTTTGATAGAAATGAAAAAGGAGGAGGGCAGATGTACTTCTCTGAAAAGCCTGAATTTACTCCAGAGATTATTCCTGGTACCCAAGATCGCTTTAGCTTAATGTTCCAACTTGCCTCTTTACTTAATGGAGACGGCAACATTGATGAAGCAGGTAGCATACGTTCCATACCTGTGGTTGACTACAACACTTTAGAAATGTGGCAATTCAAGAGTTATGGAGAAGCCATTACAGAGGATGTACCAAATCTAGGCAAGACCACCATCAGGCATTACGCGCTAATGCAAAGAGAAAGTAATCCCTATAAACGTCAAGTCGATATCTGGCTAGCTAAAGATTTGGAGTGGTTACCTGGCCGCATCCGATCTCAAGAATCTAACGGAAGGGTTTTGGAGCTGGTATTTAAGCAAAAGGCCCCAATTAACTAGCGCCTGAATTGCCGCCATCAATTCGACTTTTATCAATCAATGAGCTTAGCATGCTGAATAATGCCGCAGCCGACATTGAAGCTGCGAATATCCCTGTAAACGCAATAATGATTGGCAGGATTCGCCAATTTTTCTCTAGCTCAAAAGATCCAAATCCTACGGTGGTATACATTTCACCAGCAAAATAAAATGCCTCAGGATTGCTGATAAAGATATTCAATGGAATTAGGGCATAAGTCCACATAACAATATCCGCGAAATGCCCAATAATCACCAAAAGAATGGATATAAAGTACGAAATAACAGCAGCCAAGCGAAATGCATGTAAAAAATCTTTTTTCATATGCCTTTTGCTGCTGATCCAATCTACTAGCTTATGGAAACAAATTACCACCAACATAATGTACATGCCATGTAGAACAAGCATGGCACTAGCAAAGGCAATAATCCAATAAATCTGTGTATTTCCTATATCAGCATTCAATTGACCAATGAGCTGATTAAGGGTGGGTAGGTAGCTAAAAAATTCCATATATCGATTAAACGCAGTATGAATTTAGCATTAATTTCTTATTTAACATAATAATGATTATACGCAGATAAATTTATTGAGGTTTGGGCTGAGCAATGTTGACTGGCCCTATATAGGCCTTTTTATATAGTTTGAGCCAACGAGACCTGAGCCCTTCGCTAATGACTGGTTTGCTATAGATGTCACCAATATCAATTGCCGTCAAACCGGCTTCATTTCGTAGCTGAAGATTTGCACCTTTATCTAAAAGCAGCTTTACCAGATAATCATTACCAGATTGAACGGCCATCATTAAAGGCGTGATTCCACCCAAACTAAGTGAATCAACCATTGCGCCATTGGAAAGCAGGAACTGAGCGACCTCTAAATGACCTTTGGCGCAGGCGTAATGTAACGGCGTCCAGCCGATATGATCTAACTGAGCTTTATTCTTCAGTACCAAAGTTTTAACTAGAGGCAAATCCCCGTTGATTGCTGCATACATTAAGGGGGTTTCC
>CANIMS010000098.1 GCA_947468785.1 Betaproteobacteria bacterium | reverse complement strand
GGGCGACAGGTATATACCAGCAGTCGGCCAACCAGAATTCTTCAAAGTATTTTTTAAAGAGGGTAGAAGCGGATTAATGGATCCGAATAACGAAACCTTTAAAGATTTATTTACCCGCTCAGAAAAATTGTTTTCAGAAGGAAAAATCAAAGGTTTTGGTGAATTTCATACTGATAATCATTCAAGCGGACCCCCAAGAATTCGCCGCAGCATCAGAACCGATAACCCTGCAATGCGCAAGTTTTACGAAATAGCCAATAGGTATGGCGGCTTCGTACAAATACATGCCGAGTTTGATGGTGACTTTGAAAAAGATATCTTAAATTTGTCCGCTGATTATCCGAATACCACCACAGTACTGTCACACTGCCTCAGCACAAAGAATACGGATCAAGTTGGCAAAATTCTTGGAAAGCAAAAAAATATCGTCTGTGAAATATCTAGCTTGGGCGCAGTTCATGTAAATCGACTTAATATTCCCAGATCACCACATGCTTATGATTCTGGTGGTCTCTATGGCAACTGGATAAAGTTTATTGAGGCATATCCAGACCAAGTATTGCTAGGCTCAGATCCTTGCTGCGGAATTGATGCAGCGTATTCTGAAATCATTAGTGAATTAAGAACTAGCGTTTTACCTTACCTCTCTCCGATGACAATGGAAAAGGTTGCCAATAAAAATGCTGTGCGTATCTTTTCACTAAAAAATGAACCTTTGAAGTGATCCTAAAGAAAAAGGCTTCTAAGTTGATTAACCTAGAAGCCTTTTGATTTGGTGCCCCTTGTCCGACTCGAACAGACCACCTACTGATTACAAATCAGTTGCTCTACCAGATGAGCTAAAGGGGCAATGACAATATTTTAGCCTATTTCACAATCTTCAAGGATGGCCTACCAGTTGGCGGCTTTTCTGGGGGCTGATCATTTGAATCTGCAAGGTGCAAATCGCGAGCCTGCTTAGGATCGAAAGGAAACGACATGCCCTGCCCATTTTCCCTGGCGTAGATCGCTAAAACGTGGCTTACAGGCACCATAATTTTTCTCGGAATCCCGCCAAATCTTGCCTGAAAGCTGATCCAGTCATTCTCTAGTTGCAACTGATGACATGCTTCAAGGGAAAGGTTTAAAACAATCTCATTGTTCTTCACAAACTCCATAGGCACCTCAACTCGAGCATCTACAAATACTGCGATGAAGGGTGTAAAACCAAAATCCGTGCACCACTGATGTAGGGCACGGATTAGGTAGGGTTTATTACTTGGAATGTCAGACATGCTGACTTATGATGAACCGCAAGTGCAGCTTAGCGGCGCATCACCTTTTCTGAAGGAGTTAATGCCTCGATATAAGCAGGCCTACTAAAGATTCGCTCTGCATACTTTAGGAGAGCAGCTGCATTACGAGACAAATCAATGCCGTAGTGCTCAAGGCGCCATAACAATGGTGCTATCGCTACGTCCAGCATAGAGAACTCATCACCTAACATGTACTTATTTTTAACAAAAATAGGTGCCAGTTGAGTTAAGCGATCACGAATCGCAAGACGCGCTTTTTCATGGGTCTTTTCAGCGGCTTTGCCTTTTTCATTTTCTAGAGCTGCCACATGCACAAATAATTCTTTCTCAAAGTTAAAGAGAAAGAGGCGTGCGCGTGCGCGTGCAACTGGATCAGGTGGCATTAACTGTGGATGTGGGAAACGCTCATCAATATATTCATTAATGATGTTTGACTCATACAAAATTAAATCACGCTCAACCAAAATAGGAACTTGGCCATAAGGGTTCATGACCGAGATGTCTTCTGGCTTATTAAATAAGTCAACATCACGGATCTCAAAATCCATGCCTTTTTCGAAAAGCACCAAACGGCAGCGTTGCGAGAATGGGCAATTAGTACCCGAGTACAACACCATCATAAATTTATTTCCTTAAATTTCTACTTCAATGCAACAAACGCACAATAAACAGCGGCTTTCAAAGTCTTCACTTAGGGCGCCAATCAAGACACCCAAGCAAAACTTAATGAATATCTTTCCAATATGCTTTATTCAAGCGCCATGCCAAGAGCGTAAAGAACGCCAAGAACAACAGCACTACAACACCCAAACGCTTACGCTCAAGCTGAACCGGCTCAGCCATCCATGACATAAAAGAAACCAAGTCAGCAATGTTGTCGTCATACTCTTGTGGTTTCATGGTGCCTGGAGTCAACTGCTCAAAGCCTACGAATACTTTTTCAGTTCTGCTGGCGTCATGTGGATCTTTACGTTCCTCAAACTTAGCAGCCCGTATGCCTTGTAACTGCCAGAGCACGTGTGGCATGCCAACGTTTGGATATGCAAGGTTATTCCAACCTGTTTGGGTTGTATCGTCCTTGTAGAAGGTGCGGAAGTAGGTGTAGAGCCAATCGGTTCCACGCGCACGAGCCTCAACTGATAGGTCTGGAGGTGTCTTACCAAACCAAGCTTTACCTTCTTTTGGGGTCATAGCAATGGTCATTAAATCGCCGACTTTGGCGTCAGTCAAAATCAAGTTGTCTTTAATTTGCTGATCGGTCAAGCCAATATCACGTAAGCGGTTGTAACGCATGCTAGTTGCTGAATGGCAGTTCAAGCAGTAGTTCACAAATATCTTTGCACCGTTTTGCAAAGAAGCATTGCTGTTCACGCGGTCAGGCGCTTTGTCTAAGGGAAAACCACCTTCACTAGCACTGGCATTAACGCCAACACCTAAGGCAACAACCAATACAGTAGCTTGGCAGATGCCCATCATAGTTTGCAGAATTCGTTTCATACTAGTTCCTAATTTCTCTTTACCAATATCTCAGGCGTAAATTAATGAGCCTCAAAAGTAACGCGGGTTGGAACTGGCTTGAAGGTACCAAGCGTGCTCCAGAACGGCATTGCTAAGAAAAAGCCCAGATAATAAATCGTGCAAATCTGAGAAATCTTTTCATACAGAGGTGATGGTGGCTCAATACCCAAGTAACCCAAGATCACAAAAGTCACCACGAATATTCCATAAATATATTTATGGAACTGTGGGCGATAGCGGATTGATTTGACTGGGGAGTGATCCAACCAAGGCAAGAAGAACAGGATCACCACGGAACCGCCCATGATCACAACACCCCAGAACTTTGCATCAAATAAATAAAAGCCAGCAGCCAAAATTAATGCAATGGCTAAGCAAGCGCCCTTCACCTTAATGTCTTTCGATTTCCATGCAAACATGCCCAAAATCACAGCCAAGAAAATCCACAAAGGAAATAGGAAGTTCGTTGTCGTTGCGCGCAACATAGAGTAAAACGGCGTGAAATACCAGACTGGCGCAATGTGTGATGGTGTAACAAATGGATTTGCTGGAATGAAGTTGTTGGCCTCTAAGAAGTAACCACCCATTTCCGGTGCAAAGAACACTATTGCAGCAAAAATAATCAAGAAACCACCTAGGTACATCACATCATGAACGCTGTAATAAGGATGGAACGGAATCCCGTCGACAGGGTGGCCTTGTGCATCCAAGGTGTTTTTAATTTCAACGCCGTCTGGATTATTAGAGCCCACTTCATGCAAAGCCAAGATGTGCGCCGCTACCAAGCCAATCAATACCAATGGAATAGCGATCACGTGGAATGCGAAGAAACGATTGAGGGTAGCGTCACCGACAACGTAGTCACCGCGCAGCCATAAAGAAAGGTCTGGACCAATGAATGGAATTGCGGAGAACAGATTTACGATGACCTGTGCACCCCAATAAGACATTTGTCCCCATGGGAGCAAGTATCCAAAGAACGCTTCACCCATCAAGCACAAGAAAATGGCGCAGCCGAAAATCCAAATGAGTTCACGCGGCTTACGATAAGAGCCATAGATCAAACCACGGAACATATGCATGTACACCACTACAAAGAACATCGAAGCGCCAGTGGAATGCATATAGCGAATTAACCAACCGAATGGAACCTCACGCATGATGTATTCAACTGATTCAAAAGCCTTTGCAGCATCTGGCTTGTAATTCATTACTAGAAAAATTCCAGTAATAATCTGAATCGCTAAAACAACAATTGCTAGTGCGCCAAAAATATAGAAAAAATTCAAATTTTTAGGTGCGTAGTATTCGCTCATATGCCTCTTAAAGGCATCTGTGACGGGCAGCCTGGAATCAACCCAGGCCATTAACTTTTGGGCCGCAGAAGCGTCTGCTGGGACTTCTTTTTCTTGAAATGCCATCTATCTCTCCTTAGGCCTTCTTATCTTCGCCAATGAGAATCTTGGTGTCGCTCAAATACATATGAGGAGGAACTTCAAGATTGTCTGGGGCTGGTTTATTTTTATATACGCGGCCTGCCATATCAAAGGTGGAACCATGACATGGGCAAAGATAGCCGCCTGGCCAAGAAGTTGGCAAGGAAGGTTGTGCACCTGAATCAAATTTAGGTGTTGGAGAACATCCTAAATGAGTACAGATACCTACTACTACAAAATACTCGGGCTTGATTGAACGCCATTGATTTTGGGCGTATGGTGGAGTGAATTGAGCTGGATCGCGCAAAGAATTAGGGTCTGCTAATTCGCCATCAATTTTGGCCAATTCTGCAACCTGCTCTTGTGTGCGGCGCACAACCCAGACTGGCTTTCCACGCCACTCTGCAGTTCTCATCTCATCAGGCTTCATGCCATCAATATCAATTTCAACAGCAGCGCCAGCGGCCTTAGCACGCTCAGAAGGCTCAAAACTGTCTACAAAAGGGTATAGGGCTGCGGCTGCACCAACGCCACCAACCGCCGAAGTGGCGATCAACCAATTACGGCGATCCTTGTCCATAGAGGGCTTGTCACTCATTTACAAAATTCCTAGAAAGGGTATTTTTGGATAGAAATTGCTTAAAGGTAGGATTTTAAAGTAAAAAGTGGGGTAAGTAAGAAAGTTATGGGGTTAATCTCCGCTTAATTGGGATTCAAGCAAAAAGGAAGGCAATTATGGGTGTTTTAAAGGAATTTCGGGACTTTGCAGTCCGGGGCAATGTCATTGATTTAGCCGTAGGCGTCATTATTGGCGGGGCCTTTGGGAAAATCGTTGATTCCTTAGTAAATGACATAGTAATGCCCGTCATTTCCACCCTTTTAGGGGGTCATATTGACTTTACCAACCTATTTATTGTTTTGGGTCGTATCCCAGAAGGCGTTCCGAGAACGTTCGATGCCCTCAAAAAAGCCGGCATTCCCATATTTGCTTATGGCAATTTCATTACGATTTCTATTAATTTCATCATCCTTGCCTTTGTCATTTTTCAAATGATCAAAGTGGTGAACAAGATTCGCATCATGGATGCACCGCCAGAGCCGCCAACACCAGAAGACATTGTGTTGTTACGTGAAATTCGCGACAGCCTCAAAAAATAAACTGGGCACAATACTTCAATGCTGAACCGTCTTTGGCTACTCTTTGCGCAAGTAGTCACCATTTTTTTGGCAGCGTGGTTCATTACGATGATCCTTAAACCGGGATGGCTTAATGGCTCATTCGTAGAAAGCATCACTTTAAAGGAAGGCTTTTACGACGGCAGTAGCCTCAGTCCTGGCTCATATCATGAAGCCGTCAAAAAATCGATGCCTGCTGTTGTCAATATTTTTACTAGCAAGGCTTCAACAAAACCGAAATCTCGCAAAGGCAACAACTCTGCCGATCCATTATTTAAATTCTTTTTTGGTGACCAGGCACCTGATGAGGAGCCCAGCTCCAGCCTAGGCTCTGGGGTGATAGTGAGCCCCGAAGGCATCATCCTAACAAATCATCATGTCATTAGTGATGCTAGTGAAATTGATGTGGCACTTGCTGATGGACGCAAAGTAAAAGCGCAGGTCATCGGTAGTGACCCAGAAACCGATATTGCAGTATTAAAGATCGACATTAAAAATTTACCCACGCCAATTACGCTCGGAAAAATAGAATCGGTTCATGTTGGAGATGTAGTGCTCGCAATTGGTAACCCATTTGGAGTTGGGCAAACCGTTACCTCTGGAATTGTTTCTGCGCTAGGTCGCGATCATGTCGGCATCAATACTTTTGAAAATTTTATTCAAACCGATGCAGCCATTAATCCAGGAAATTCTGGTGGTGCACTCATCGATACGCGTGGCAACCTAATCGGAATTAATACTGCGATCTTTTCGAATAATGGAGGTTCAATGGGTATTGGCTTTGCAATTCCCGTGAATTTAGCAAAACAGGTAATGGAATCCATTGTGGGCAACGGCTCTGTCACGCGAGGCTGGATTGGCGTTGAGCCCCAGAACCTATCAAAAGAGCTTGCTGAATCACTCGGTCTTGCAAGCTCAACTGAGGGAGTATTACTTTCTGGCGTACTTG
>CANIMS010000097.1 GCA_947468785.1 Betaproteobacteria bacterium | reverse complement strand
TTCATCCAGAAAAAAGCGCAGAATACGGATTAAAGCTTTATCAAAATTTTGTTTCTTGGCAACCTTAATTATTTTCTAACGTCTCACTATGCTGCTCATCCCTGCAATTGATCTTAAAGACGGCCACTGCGTTCGACTAGAACAAGGTGATATGGACAAAGCCACAGTATTTTCTGAAGACCCTGCCGCAATGGCGGCACATTGGATTAGTAAAGGTGCGCGCCGTTTGCATCTAGTGGATCTCAATGGTGCCTTCGCTAGCAAGCTTAAAAATGAGTCTGCGATTAAATCAATATTAAGAGCAGTCGGAGATGAAATCCCTGTGCAACTTGGTGGTGGTATTCGTGATTTAGAAACCATTGAGCGCTTATTAGACGATGGTATTAGCACTGTCATCATTGGCACAGCTGCAGTAAAAAATCCAGGCTTTGTTCAGGATGCATGTACTGCATTCCCAGGCCATGTGATGGTTGGCTTAGATGCGCGCGATGGCAAGGTGGCAACAGATGGATGGAGCAAGATCACCGGGCACGAAGTGATTGATCTTGCTAAAAAGTTTGAAGACTGGGGCGTAGAAGCCATCATCTACACTGATATTGGGCGAGATGGCATGCTCAAAGGCGTCAACATTGATGCCACGATAAAATTGGCACAAGCCATTCGCATTCCTGTGATTGCAAGTGGAGGCCTCTCAAATAATCATGATATTGAAGCGCTTTGTAAGGCTGAGGAAGAAGGCGTGATGGGCGTCATTGCTGGCCGCTCAATTTATGCTGGTGATCTCGATCTTGCTGCTGCTCAAAAATATGCTGATGAGTTAACTCTCAAATACGCAAAGAAAATAATCTAGTGTTAACCAAAAGAATCATTCCGTGCCTTGATGTCACGGCAGGGCGTGTGGTCAAGGGCGTCAACTTTGTTGGACTACGCGATGCTGGCGACCCTGTTGAAATTGCTAAACGTTATGACACGCAAGGCGCAGACGAGCTCACCTTCCTGGATATAACCGCCACTTCTGATGGGCGAGATTTAATTTTGCACATTATTGAAGATGTGGCTTCTCAAGTATTTATCCCGCTGACTGTAGGCGGCGGTGTTCGTGCAGTGGCTGATGTGCGTCGTTTGCTCAATGCTGGAGCAGATAAAGTGAGCATGAATTCTTCTGCAGTAGCAAATCCAGATTTAGTTACTGATGCGGCGGCCTATTATGGATCGCAATGCATTGTGGTGGCGATTGATGCTAAACAAACGGATGCCGGTAATTGGGAAGTATTTACTCATGGCGGACGAACCGCTACTGGTAGAGATGTGGTGGTATGGGCTAAAGAAGTTGCTCAGCGCGGCGCTGGTGAAATTCTATTAACCAGTATGAATCGAGATGGTAGCAAGGATGGTTTTGATTTAGCGCTGACTGCAGCCGTGAGTGATGCGGTCAATATTCCTGTAATTGCTTCAGGTGGCGTAGGTAATTTGCAGCATTTAGTTGACGGCATTACCAAAGGTCATGCCGATGCAGTTTTAGCGGCTAGCATCTTTCATTATGGTGAATACACGGTTCAACAGGCAAAAGAATATATGGCCGCCCAAGGAATTCCAGTTCGAATTTAAGATTCACTGTACAGTTGATCTATGAGCTCATTTACCCCGATTAAAACTTTGCAAGCAGGCCCATGGCTAGATGCTATTGCTTGGAATGAACAGGGTCTTGTTCCCGTCATTGCTCAAGAAGTTGGAAGTAATGATATTTTGATGATGGCTTGGATGAATCGTGACGCTTTACTTGCAACGATACGTTTGGGTGAGGCTGTCTATTGGACTCGCTCTAGACAAAAACTGTGGCACAAGGGTGAAGAGTCTGGACATACTCAAAAAGTCAAAGAAATTCGCTTGGATTGCGATGGCGATACCTTAGTGCTGATGGTTGAGCAAAAAGACGGCATTGCATGCCATACGGGTGAGCATAGCTGTTTCTTCATGCAGTGGGATAGCGATAGGGCAGATTGGGTCAAAATCAGTAAAGGCTGACCCAAACTTCCCTTATTTGGGATAGTTATTAGCGAGCTGATTTGATAGTATGGTATATACTTTGATATATACCAAGGAGTTCAGGCGATGGGTCAAACAGCAAAAATTTTCATGAATGGGCGGAGCCAAGCTGTACGCTTGCCTGCTGAATTTCGCTTTGAGGAACGTGAGGTGTTTATTAGGCGAGACCCCGCCACTGGCGATCTCATTCTCTCGCGCAAACCAGATGACTGGGGTGACTTTTTCTTAGCGCTAAAGCAGGCTGAGGTTCCAGCAGATTTCTTGAGCCCTCAAGATCGTCAGCAAGAAATAGAAAATCGGGATCCTTTGGATGAGCTCAAGTGATGACGTACATGTTGGATACCAATACGGTAAGCTATTTTCTGAAACAGCATCCAAGCGTCACTAAAAGAATTACTAGCCTTCCCTTGGATAGTCTATGCTTATCAGTGATTACTGAGGGAGAGCTGCGCTACGGATTAGCGCGTAAAGCGGAGGCCAAAAATCTCCATAAAGTTGTGCAAGAATTTTTAAAAAGAGTAGAGGTCCTGGCTTGGAATAGCGACGCAGCTCAGCATTATGGTAACTTGAGGGCAGAGCTGGAGACTAAAGGTAATAGTCTTGGAGTCTTTGATATGCAGATAGCTGCACATGCATTTTCAATTGGGGCGACCTTAGTCACAAATGATCAGGCTTTTAAAAGAGTCAAAAAACTGAAAGTTGAAGATTGGACATAGTTGTTCAAAAAAAGTAACGATGGATAGCAGCAATAAACTACCGAAAAATTTAGATTCTGCATTTGCCCACTTGGCCGATGTGGTCGATCAGCGTCGAGACGCTTTTAAGGCTGGTCAGTCTGATCCCAAAACCTCTTATACCGCGCTGCTCTTTTCAAAGGGTGATGATGGAATCTTGAAAAAGATTGGGGAAGAGGCTACGGAGGCTGTCATGGCTGCCAAGGATGTACGTAGCTCTAACCTAGCGCCAGAGCAGAAAAAGCTCTTGGTGGGAGAGATGGCGGATCTTTGGTTTCATTGTCTGATTGCCTTGTCACAATTTAATTTGCGTCCTGAGGACGTCATTGAAGAGTTAGACCGTCGTTTGGGCACCTCAGGAATTGAGGAAAAGGCTGCTAGAAAAGCCTCTGGCAAGGAATAGGCCATGTCAAACGATCCAAATTGCCTGTTTTGCAAGATTTCTAAAGGCTTAATCCCGTCTCAAAAGGTCTATGAGGACGAGGAAATATACGCTTTTAAAGACATTAATCCGGCTGCGCCAGTGCATTTTTTGATGATTCCTAAAAAACATATCCCTATGTTGGAGTCAACAGAAAGCATAGATGCTCCTTTGCTAGGTAGAATGATGGAATTAGCACCCCGTCTTGCCAAAGAGCAAGGCTGTCGTCCTGGCAAGGAAGGCGGCTTTAGATTGATGGTAAACAATGGTGCGGATGGAGGGCAGGAGGTCTATCACTTGCATTTACATGTGATGGGCGGTCCGCGTCCCTGGAAAAAATAATCCAAGGAGATAAAAAATGGGTTCATTTAGCATTTGGCATTGGTTGATTGTGTTGGTCATCGTGATGTTGGTGTTTGGCACCAAAAAATTACGAAATATGGGCCAAGACTTGGGCGGAGCTGTGAAAGGTTTTAAAGATGGCATGAAGACATCAGAAGAGCCTAAGGAGCAGATTCAACAAACCGCTGCAACTGCAGATAAAACGGTTGATGTTCACGCCAAAGATGTAAATAAATAATCGCAATAGCGCAGATAGAAATTCATGCGGTTTATAAATGATTGATCTTGGAGTTTCAAAACTTGCGCTCATAGCAGTGGTGGCATTAGTGGTGATTGGTCCAGAGCGTTTACCAAAAGTTGCTCGGATGGCTGGCAATCTATTTGGGCGCGCTCAGCGTTACATGGCTGACATCAAATCCGAAGTCAATCGCCAGATGGAGATTGAAGAATTTAAAAAACTTCGAGAAGAAAGTACATCTGCTTTCAAAGAAGTTGAGGACAGTATCAACTCAACTGTTCAAGAGGCGAGCGCTAATTTGAGTGATCAAGCCGATATTTTTGAAACCAATTTTGAGAAGCTTCCCCCTGATGAGCAAGAGGTCTTACGCAAATCGAAGCGTCAAGGCCGCAATAGCTGGGGTGTGCGCCGAGCTGCTAGACCTGTTTGGTTCAAACGCTCAGCTGGAATTCGTACTCGCGTGCAATCTGGTGCAGCCAGAATGAAACGCTTTCATCACAGTGCAGGCAAATAATTAATTAATGACACAAGATACTTCTACCGAAGATTCTGGATTACAAGAATCCTTCCTTTCGCATTTATTTGAACTGCGCGATCGCGTCATTAAATCTGCATTGGCAATTATTGTTGTCTTCGTGTGCTTGGTCTATTGGGCACCAGATATTTTTCATTTATTTGCACAACCATTACTTAAAGCATTACCTGCTGGCGGCAAGATGATTGTGACTGATGTAACGGGTTCATTTTTTGTCCCCATGAAGGTCACGATGCTAGTGGCTTTTTTGATTGCACTACCTGTGGTGATGTATCAGCTCTGGGCATTTATTGCGCCTGGACTATATATGCATGAGCGTAAGTTAATTTTGCCTTTGGTAGTGAGTAGCTATTCCTTATTTATTATCGGCATGGCATTTGCTTACCTCTTAGTCTTCCCTACGGTCTTTAATTTTATGGCCAGTTATAACGCACCCTTGGGCGCGGAGATGTCTACAGATATTGATAAATATCTTAGCTTTGCAATGACTACCTTTTTAGCTTTCGGTATCACCTTTGAGGTACCTGTAGTGGTTGTGGTTCTGGTCCATATGAAAATTGTGACCTTGGCTAAACTCAGGGAGATTCGGCCATATGTCATCGTGGGAGCGTTTGTGATCTCAGCTATCGTGACGCCGCCAGATGTGCTTTCACAACTTCTTTTAGCGGTACCCATGACTCTGTTGTATGAGCTCGGATTATTAATTGCGCGACTCTATGTACCTAAGCCCTCACCAGAAGATGAGAGCTCAGACGATCAAGCGAGTTCAGCGTCAGCTTGATTCTTGACGTTTTTAGAAAAAGTATTCGTGAGCCATTGAGTGACGCGATCAAAACGATAGCGTCGTTGACGTAAGTTACCCTCAATATCCAATTCAGCTCCGGCAAAAATTTTGCCTGCTGCCAAAAGAGCGCGGCGTTGTTGGATACTTTCAATCTGAATCAGCCTAGGCAAAATCTTTGGCAACTCCCAGCGTATATCTACAACAACACAGTGCTCATGCTGTAATTGACCAATATCGGAGAGAAGTAATTCAGCTTTGCTGAAATTAAATTGGTTGGCAATAATCAAGCGATGGCACATCAAGATCCAATCTAAATCAAGCTTATGCTCTGCATGATGGCTTAAGGCTTGTTCCGCATAAAGCGCTAATTCATACCAATCATTTTGTTGGGGCTTTGGCGAACTCTCTAAAATTTTGGAAAGTAATTCTTTTGCTTCAGCCACTCCTTGCTGATGAGCTTGCCATACCCAATAGGAGGCCTGAAGACCTCGAACCTTTTCATCCAATTTTTCACGCTTACGCCAAAGATTGGCGGCCTTACGAAATTGGGCCTGTGGATGACCAAGATCTGCGGCACGATCAAAACAGCGATCGCTTTCGGCAGCGTTATATCCTGAAAATTGTGGGCGGCGATAAATTTCTCCCAGGGCATACCAAGCATTGAGATCGCCATCTTTAGCAGCTAGCTCTAACCAGTAGGCTGCCTTTTTGAGAGATGCATTTGACTTAGAAGGTTTTGTGCTGTCTTGAGCATCATTACTCTCATCAAGCTGCGCAAGGCGCAAACCTAAGCTCAGTCGCGCACTAGTAAGACCTAGTTCAGCAGCTTGTAGAAGCGCATCTTCATTTTGATTTTCAATCCACTCAGCCCAAAGAGAAGAGAGTGCTTCATTTTTTGGCTGTAGCTTAATAAGAAGCTCTTTCGCAGCCAAGGTATAGATCGACTCGTTCTCAGCCAATTCTTCTAAGTACTTCTTAGTTAATTTTTGTAAACCGACAAAATCTAAATGGGATAACTGCTCAAGAGTGGAGTGGGGGTGTTTGTGAATCCAGTCGCTTAACAGAGATTGCGTTTCAGAAAACTCAGGATTCATGAGCAAGGTCACAAGTTGCCACTTCGCAGACAATTGCACCTTCGGACTCACTGAGCCATCTTGATCGCTTGAAAGCTTCCAAAAGGAGTCCCAGCCAAACTGGAATGCCGCAGAATTAAAGGTCTCTACTAAAGGGATATGGACAATTTGGGCCCAGAGCTCAAGAATTTCATCTTGATTTGAAGTTTTATCTTTAAGTTCTTGATTTTTAATGGAAATATA
>CANIMS010000096.1 GCA_947468785.1 Betaproteobacteria bacterium | reverse complement strand
TCAGCCACTGATTCTGCATTTGCTCCTGTAGCCGGAATAACTTTGATATTGCGTTTTGCGCAAGCGGGTAATTCAATATTTTCAAGTCCAACTCCTAAACGACCAACAACTTTTAGGCTTGGTGAAGCAAGCAAAATCTCTTCGTTGACCTGAGTCAGATTGCGAACTATCAGGGCATCAATATTTTGCATCGCAGCAATTAAAGCTGCGCGATCCTTATACAAATCTGGTTCATAAATCACATTATGCTTAGAACGCAGGGTTTCTAAGGCTTGACTAGTGATGAACTCGGAGATCAAAATAGTAGACATATCCATATCATATAGATGATTTAAATCACTTGCAAGAGAAGAGCCTGGAATTGTTTAGGAAAATTTAAGGTTATTGCCTATAAAGAGCGCTCACTAAGTGAAATAAGGGATAAGATTCAAAAACACTAATAAAAATGGAGGAGCAAGATGTTTAAGAAAGAATTCACTACTGTTTTAAGACATGCACTCATCAGCATAGGGGCGCTTGCATACCTAGCCTCTCCTTCAATTACACAGGCACAAAGTTGGCCAGATAAACCCGTTAAGTTAATTGTTCCTTTCGCTGCTGGTGGCACTACAGATATTCTCGGAAGAATTTTGGCGCAACAAATGACTACTATTCTTGGTCAAAATGTGATCGTTGAAAATAAAGGTGGCGCTGGTGGCAATATTGGCGCTGAAGTTGTAGCCAATGCACCGCCGAATGGATATACCCTTCTACTGGCATCAGGAAGCATGATGACAGTGAACCCATATCTATATAAAAAGCTTCCATTAAATTATGCTACCGATCTTACCTACATCACTGCAGTAGCCGGTGGCCCTATGTTGGTATCCGTTAGTCCAAACTTACCAGTCAATAACTTAAAAGAGTTAATCGCTCTGGCAAAAACAAAAGAGTTGACATTTGGCTCCGCAGGAATTGGTAGCCAAGTTCATATGGCGGGTGAAAATTTCACCTACTCTGCAGGAATTAGCGCTACTCACGTTCCTTACAAAGGTGAAGCTCCAGCGATTAATGACTTGGTCTCTAGTCAGATTGACTTCATGGTTGGAAATTTGCCTGCAGCAGCAGGATTTGCGAAAGCTGGGAAAATCAAACCTCTAGCTATTACCAGCAGTAAAAGAGTGACTCAATTACCTGATGTTCCAACCGTTGCTGAAGCCGCTATCCCTGGATTCGTAAACGTTGGCTGGTATGCCCTGGCAGCACCAGCAGGAACACCAAAAGCGATTGTGGACAAAATTTATGCGGCGACACAAAAAGCATTGGAATCAGATGCAATGCGTAAGAGCCTAGACATTAATGGTCTCACACCAATTGCCAATACTCCAAAAGAGTTAGAGGCTCAAATCAAAAATGAATCCGCTAGCTGGGAAAAGGTGATTAAAGGTCGCAACATTTCCGCCCAATAAGTATTTGTTAAAGACACCCTTCATGGGTGTCTTTTATTTTCTAGCGTTGCTTCACTTTTATTAGGAGCTTGCATGAAGCTTAAAGATTTCATATCCCCCAGATTCAATGCGACTGTTATTTGC
Organism: Betaproteobacteria bacterium; assembly: GCA_947468785.1. GTDB lineage: Bacteria > Pseudomonadota > Gammaproteobacteria > Burkholderiales > Burkholderiaceae > Polynucleobacter. Next base: position 4,862 of record CANIMS010000096.1, on the reverse strand, counting down.
CTTGCTGTTATGGGAATTGCCAGCGCAGTATCAGCACAAAGCTATCCCAATAAGCCCATTACGATCGTTGCTCCCTTTGTTGCAGGCGGCGATGCTGATCAGTCAGCACGAAATTTAGCCACTGTTGCTCAAAATGTACTGAAGCAATCCGTTATCGTAGTAAATAAAGGTGGCGCTAGCGGCGCCATTGGATCTCAGTTTGTTAAAGATGCTGCTCCTGATGGCTATACCTTACTGTTGGCTCGAGTAGGATCACAGGCGGTCTTGCCTGCTATGAAATCTGACCTTAGTTACAAGTGGAATGACTTTACTTTTATTGGTCTCCTTGAATTAAATCCAGTGGTTTGTGTAGTGAATGCTGAATCCCCTTACAAAACATTTGAAGATTTAACCAAAGCAATCACTGCTCAGCCTGGAAAACTAAATTACAGCTCATCAGGCCCAGGCACTATCTTAAATTTTGCCTCACAATTAATTTTACAAAGCCTAAAGCTAAAACCCGATGCTGCAATGAATGTCAGCTACAAGGGTGGATCTGAGGCAGTAGTGGCAGTCTTAGCTAAAGAGGTTGATTTTAGTTGTGGCAACTTGACGTCCGCCTTAACTCAAATTAATAGTAGCAAATTACGTGCTCTGGTTGTGACAACCCCAGAACGTGTAAAAGAAATTCCTACTGTGCCAACGGCAAAAGAAGTGGGCATGCCACAACTAGAGGCAATAGTAGGATGGAGCGCACTTTATGGTCCACCTAAGATGAGTCCAGAGATAGTCAATAAGTGGGTTGAAGTTTTAGGCATTGCTGATAAAGACGCCAATTGGCAAGCTGGTAACGTTCGTTACGGTGGAATTCCACGAATACTCTCTCCAATGGATACCGAAAAATTTGCAGTCTCTCAATATGTAACCTATTCGAAGTTGAGTAGTCAATTGGGCATTAAATAATCTGAATGAAATAATGAATCCTATCAATAAAAATGGGGCTAATGCTCTAGTAAAAGCATTTGAAATAGCTGGAATCAGCAAGATCTTTACCCTATCGGGCAATCACATCATGCCGATATATGACGCCATTTTTGATTCTAAGATTGACCTCATCCATACACGGCATGAGGGTGCTGCAGTGCATATGGCAGATGCCTGGGCAAGACTAACGGGAGAAGCTGGAATTGCATTAGTCACAGGAGGTCCTGGTCATGCCAATGCTATCTCTGCTCTCTATACGGCAGCTATGGCTGAATCCCCAGTCGTTCTATTATCAGGTCATGCTCCTTTAAACCAATTAGGTAAAGGTGCTTTCCAGGAAATGCAGCAAGCTGATATTGCCGCCCCATTAACTAAGGCATCATGGGTCTGCCAAAGAACGGAAGATATTGTTTCTGATATCGCAAAAGCCATTCGAATTGCCAAATCGGGAAGGCCAGGCCCCGTGCATCTTAGCTTACCAACAGATGTTCTTGAATCTGCCCTAGCAGAAGGTGCTGTTATGCCAACCCCGGCGTCTTTTGATCGCGAGCCTATACATGCAGCAGATGCTGATCTCTCAAAAATCATTTCAAGGCTTAAGCAATCTAGCAAACCATTAATTCTGACTGGCCCACAAATGCTATCGAAAAATGGCAAAGTACTATTGGCTAAACTAGAAAAAACGCTTGGCATCCCAGTCATTGGAATGGAAAGCCCACGAGGAATTGGTGATCCTAGCTTAGGAGCCTTTTCTGAAGTTCTGAGTCAAGCAGATTGCGTATTACTCTTAGGCAAAAAAGTAGACTTCACACTTAAATTTGCACAAAGTCCTGGCTTCAATAAAGAATGTCTGTTTCTGCAAATTGACCCAGTTCCAGCAGAAATTCAGCGTACAAAAAATGCACTGGGGGCACGCCTAATAGACTCAGCAATCTCCGATATACCAAGTGCTATCGATCAATTGCTTAGTCTACATTCAGGAACAGGAAAGCTAGCTTCTCAGTGGCAGATAGAGGTTTCTGATGCCATTCAATTTCAACCAGCTGCTTGGGCGAATATTCCCCCCAATCGGGGCAAGCTTCATCCCGTTCAGGCTCTTGCACCACTCCAAGCGATTTTAGATAGTCACCCTGACTCTGTTCTCATCAGTGATGGGGGCGAAATTGGGCAATGGGCTCAGGCCTGTTTAAAGGCTCCAAATCGGGTCATTAACGGGGTCGCAGGTTCTATCGGCGCTGGCTTACCTTTTGCAAGCGCTGCAAGCATAGCAAAACCAAATGTTCCCATTATTGCGGTCATGGGCGATGGTACCTTTGGTTTCCATAGCGCCGAAATCGATACAGCAGTTCGTTACAAACTACCTTTCACGCTGATTGTTGGTAATGATGCAAAGTGGAATGCAGAGTATCAAATACAAGTACGCGATTATGGACAAGATAGAACACTTGGTTGCGAACTTCTTCCCTCACGCTATGAAAAGGTATGTGAAGCATTTGGCGGATATGGAGAGTTTGTAGATGACTCGATGGAAGTTCTTCCTGCGGCCAAACGAGCCATGGCTAGCAAGCTACCCTCTTGCATCAATATCATGATTGATGGTCTAGCCGCACCTAACATTAAGCGCTCTTAATTTAGAAATGGCAAATCGCTTCATTGAAGAATGTCAAAAAATTGTTGGCACAGAATATGTGTATCTATCTGATGCCGATAAGAGTCCCTTTTTAACAGACTGGAATAAGCGATATACAGGTGACGCCTTAGCAGTTCTGAGGCCAAAAAATACCGAGGAGGTAGCGTCATTACTTGCATTGTGTAATGCAGAGAATATTGCCGTTGTACCGCAAGGCGGCAATACTGGACTTTGTGGTGGCGCCATTCCAGGTAAGGCAAGTAATTCGGTTGTGATCAGCACCTCTCGCTTAAATAAAATACGTGAACTCGATCTAGAAAATTCAACCATCACTCTTGAGTCTGGCGTGATATTAGCGCACGCTCAAGAAGCGGCATTCAATGCGGGAAAACTATTTCCCTTAAGCCTAGCAGCAGAAGGAAGTTGCACTATTGGTGGAAATTTAAGCACCAATGCTGGTGGAGTGCAGGTATTACGCTATGGAAATATGAGGGATCTTAGTCTTGGTATCGAGCTAGTAACGCCAACAGGTCAGATTTTCAATGGACTACGAGGACTCAGAAAAGACAATACCGGCTATTCACTCAAAGACCTTTATATTGGCTCTGAAGGCAGTCTTGGAATTATTACGGCCGCAACTCTCAAACTCTATCCATTGCCGAAATCAAAAGTAACTGCATTGGTTGCGATCAAGAATGTTCAATCTGCAATTCAATTCATTGATCTATCTCGTGAAAGCTGTAACGCAGATTTAACTGCGTTTGAGCTGATCTCCACTCGCGCCCTCAACCTTGTTTCTAAGTTAGCAAAAAATTTAGGGTTAATCTCAAATTCTCAGTCAGGATGGGTCGTATTGCTGGAATTTTCAAGTATGGAAGAAGAGGGAATTAATAGAAGTCAATTAGAGTCCTTACTGGGTAAAGCATTGGAAGCGGATCTTATTAGCGATGCAGTGCTTGCTAACTCTATTCAGCAGAGTAAAGATTTATGGAGCATTCGTGAAGGTATTCCAGAGGCCCAATTCGCACTTGGAACCGTGATCAAGCATGATATTTCCCTGCCCATTTCCCAAATTGCTAGCTTTATAGAAACAACTGAAACAAAGTTATTTGAGCTTTGGCCAAACATGAACACTATTGTATTTGGCCATGTTGGAGACGGCAATCTTCATTACAACTTAGCACCCGCCTCACCCGATCTATCAAATGAAATTGAAGCAAGAAGACAATCCATCAACCAATTAGTGCATGACCAGGTCTATAGCTATTCAGGATCTTTTTCGGCTGAGCATGGCATTGGTCAATCTAAACGGGATGAGCTTCCCCTGAGAAAAAGCGCAGTAGAAATGGAATTAATGCGCGCCATTAAGCATGCGCTTGATCCAAAAAATATTATGAACCCTGGAAAAGTACTTTAAGTCAGTTGCCGAATGAGTAAAGTCGTTCCTGAAAAAAGCAAGATAGAGCCATAGGCTACCCGCATCGCTGTGTTACTTAATTTAGCGTGCACATGCGTTCCAGCCCAAATACCAAGAAAAGTAGCGGGCATCAAACAGATTGCCAATCCCAATACAGGCCAACTTAATAGCAATCCTGTCGCAACCATCAGACAAAGTCGCAAAAACGTCAGAATAAAAATTGCGAAGGCCATCGTAGATCTGAGTTTTTTAGGGTCGGCGATCCTTAAGCCAAGATAAGACGCATAAATCGCTCCACCAGTAGCAAAAAGGGCTGTGAAGATACCGCCCAGAAATCCAAATGGAGCTGCCCACCACTTGTTAATGACTTTATGCAACTCACTATTTCTTTGCCAAAGAACTCGGGCCCCATTAAAGGCTGCAAAGACTCCCAAGGTAATCAATAAGGGGGCACTTGGGGCTTGAAGCAAAACCAATCCCCCCACCACAATACCAACCAAGGTAAATGGAAATAGCCATCTCAATTCTTTCATATCGGCATTGCTTGAGTTTTTATTGCCAAGATATAAAGAGCCACAAATATCAATCATGACCATCATCGGCACTACGGACTTTAATGGGTAAATCTGAACCAATAAAGGAACTGCAACGATAGAAGAACCAAACCCAGACACTCCAAATATAAAATATGCGCCGAAGATAACGATTGCAGCTAAGGCAAATGGAAGCGGTTCTATGAACTCAAAAATGGCTAGGTCTCAACAAGAATGGTTTCGCCAGGCTTTACTAGAGTAAATTGCACGGGTCTATTTTCGATCGCCAAACTTTGGCCTTGAAGATTGATTGCCGTGA
>CANIMS010000095.1 GCA_947468785.1 Betaproteobacteria bacterium | reverse complement strand
TTTCCTATTTGGTGTTCTGTATCACATCTTTAAAAATGGCTGGGAAGATAAGAAGTACATCAACGACCGTGTTTACGGTATGGATGAGATCCGCAAAGAAGTAATGGAAAAGTGGACTCCTGCAAACGTTGAGGAGGCTTGCGGTGTTCCAGAAGCGCAAATGTATAAAGTTGCTGAAACCTTGTCTAAGAATCGCCCAAGTACTGTAGTTTGGTGTATGGGGCAGACTCAGCACACCATTGGTAATTCGATGGTTCGTGCCTCATGTATTTTGCAATTGGCTTTAGGCAACGTTGGTAAATCTGGAGGCGGTACTAATATTTTCCGTGGACACGATAACGTTCAAGGCGCAACCGATGTAGGCCCTAACCCAGATTCATTGCCAGGCTACTATGGTTTGGCTGCCGGCTCATGGAAACACTACGCAACAGTATGGGGTGTTGATTACGAGTGGATTAAAGGTCGCTATGCTCCAGATATGATGGAGAAGTCTGGTACTACCGTCTCACGTTGGGTTGATGCTGTTCTTGAGAAGAACGACATGATTGATCAGCAAACAAACGTCAAAGGTTTGTTCTTCTGGGGTCATGCACCTAACTCACAAACTCGTGGCCTTGATATGAAGCGCGCAATGGACACCTTGGATCTGCTCGTTGTAGTTGATCCATACCCAAGCGCAACTGCTGCAATGGCTGCAATGCCTTCAGCAGAAGGGCAGTCAGTAAACAAGAATCGTAATGTTTATTTGTTACCAGCTGCAACTCAGTTTGAGACCTGCGGTACTGCAACCGCTTCCAATCGCTCATTACAGTGGCGCGAGAAGGTTATCGATCCATTGTTTGAGTCTGTTCCTGACCATGTACTTATGCAAGCATTTGCAGACCGCTTAGGCTTTGGTGAGGAGTTGTCAAAGAACTATAAGATGCTGAGCACTAAATTTGCCGGTAAGCAATGGAGGGAGCCGCAGATTGAAGACATCTTGCGTGAGATTAATCGCTCCGTTTGGACCATTGGTTACACAGGTCAAACTCCAGAGCGCCTTAAAGCGCACATGAGAATGGTTGCTACATTTGATCCGAAAACCTTAAAGTCACGCGGCGGTGTTGACCCAGTTACGGGTTATGACACTACTGGCGATTACTACGGTTTGCCTTGGCCTTGCTATGGAACAGCTGCAATTAAGCACCCAGGTTCACCAAATCTCTATGACACCAGTAAGAGTGTGATGGAGGGTGGTGGCAACTTCCGCGCTAACTTTGGTGTTGAGCGTGAAGGTAAGACCTTGTTGGCTGAGGATGGTTCCTGCTCCAAGGGTTCTGCCATTACTACTGGTTACCCAGAGTTCGATCACGTATTTGTGAAGAAGTTGGGTTGGTGGGATCAGTTGACTGAAGACGAGAAAAAACTCGCTGAAGGTAAGAACTGGAAAACTGACTTGTCTGGCGGTATTCAGCGTGTTGTCATGAAGAATGGTTGTCATCCATTTGGCAATGCAAAAGCTCGTGCAATTGTTTGGAATTTCCCAGATGCGATTCCAGTTCACCGTGAAGCGCTCTATAGTACTAACGCTGCAATGATGCGTAAGTACCCAACCTCTGCAGATAAGAAGAATTTCTGGCGCTTGCCAACACTCTATAAGACTGTTCAAGATCAAAACTTGAGCGAGAAGTTGTATGAGAAGTTCCCAATTATTTTGACCTCAGGTCGTTTGGTCGAGTACGAGGGTGGTGGAGACGAAACTCGTTCCAACCCATGGTTGGCTGAGTTACAACAAGAAAACTTCGTGGAGATCAATCCTAAGGCAGCAGCAGCTCGTGGTATTAAGAACTGGGATTATGTATGGGTGAAATCTCCTACCGGCGCTAAGATCAAAGTGCGCGCAATGGTGACTGAGCGTGTTGATCAAGAAACTGCCTTTATCCCATTCCACTTTGCTGGATGGTGGCAAGGCAATGACTTGCGTAAGTATTATCCAGAGGGCGCCGCCCCAGTTGTTTTAGGCGAGGCGGTCAATACTGCAACTACTTATGGTTACGATCAGGTGACGATGATGCAAGAGACTAAAACCACTATGTGTCAAATCGAAAAATTTGCCTAAGTTAAAAAATAAAGTCAGGAGAACACAATGGCAAGAATGAAATTTATCTGTGACACAGAACGTTGCATTGAATGTAACGGTTGTGTCACTGCTTGTAAAAATGATAATGAAGTACCTTGGGGCGTGAATCGTCGCCGTGTTGTTACGGTGAACGACGGCATCATCGGCCAGGAAAAATCGATTTCAGTTGCTTGTATGCACTGTAGCGATGCACCTTGCATGGCCGTGTGCCCAGTAGATTGTTTCTACCGCACTGACGAAGGTGTTGTTCTTCATGACAAAGATATTTGTATTGGTTGCGGTTACTGCTCCTTTGCGTGCCCATTTGGTGCGCCACAGTTCTTAAGTCAAGGCGCCTTTGGTACCCGTAGCAAGATGGATAAGTGCACATTCTGTAGCGGTGGTCCAGAAGCGAATGGCAGCGTTGCTGAATTTGAAAAATATGGCCGTAATCGTTTGGCAGAAGGTAAGTTACCTCTCTGCGCAGAAATGTGTTCTACCAAGGCTTTGATTGGTGGCGATAGCGATATCATCTCCGGCATTTTCAATAACCGTGTTGCTACTCGTGAAAAGAATGGCAAGTACGCTGGTTCCAAAGCATTTGGTTGGACTACTGCTTATGGCGGGCCTGATACTCCAGCGCCAACCCCAACGGCAGCTGCAAAAATTCCAGGAGCTAAATAATGAAATTCAATTTCAAAAATCTTGGATTATGTTTTGCAGCGGCAACTTTGTTGGCCGCATGTTCTGAGCCACCAGAAATTGCAGCTAAAGCGGCGAAGCGTCCTGACGTTGCCCCATACATGGGTGCGGATAATGGCTTCATGACCAAGAACTGGACCCCTGGAAATCAGGGCAGTTGGACTGAATCTGTTGATAAGCGCACTCAGGGTCAAAACGAATACAGTCGCGTTAAGTGATCAACTAAACAACAATAAATAAAACGAAAACGTTTAAGGACATGTGTATGAAACGATCATTTTCTAAAGTTCTACGCACTTTGGTGGTGGCTGCTGGTTTGTCGCTGACTCTGGTGAGCGGAATGAGTTATGCAGATCGCGCACCAATGGCGCCTTTGCCTTCTCCTAGCGGAGTTGACATTCCACCACTATCAGTGCCAGCTAATCCCAATAGCCTAGCCAATGGAACGCAGGCTCAGGCTCAGCCAGCTAACCCATCGATCTTTACATCTGCTAATAGCGACCCCTATAACTATGTCAGCATCCCAGACAAAGAAGCTAGTGTTCTGATTCAGCGTGCCGGTCAACAGTGGCGCTTAATTCGTAACGGTGTGATTACTGTTTACGGCGGTTGGTTATTAGCGATTGCATTCTTCGGTATCGCTGCGATGTACATACTGAAGGGCTCAATCAAGCTGCATGAGCCAATGTCCGGTGTGAAAATTAAACGCTTTAGTCTCTTTGATCGCTTTATTCACTGGACTATGGCTGCTAGTTTCTTAGCTTTAGCCTTTACGGGATTGCTAATTTTGTACGGTAAGTACTTTGCAATGCCTATTATGGGCGGAGCTGCTTATGGCTCATTCTTGGATGTTTGCAAAAATATTCATAATTTTGTTGGCCCACTATTTACGATTTGTATCGTGATCTTCTTCTTGTTATTTGCGCATAAGAATTTGCCTGGCAAAGGTGATCTAGAGTGGTTCTTAAGCTTTGGCGGAATTTTCAGCGGCAAGCATGTGCCGGCTGGATTCTTCAACGGCGGTGAGAAGGTCTGGTTTTGGTTTGGTATGACGTTCCTAGGCCTAGTAATTTCAGCCTCAGGATTCGTACTCGACATGATCGTGCCGTTTATGACCATTGAATATACGCGTGGCACGATGCAGATTGCTAACATCATTCATAGCAGCGCTGCGATCTTGATGTCTGCAATGGCACTGGGTCACATCTATATCGGTACCATTGGTATGCAAGGCTCCATCGATGGCATGAAGACTGGTTATGTTGATGCTACTTGGGCGAAAGAGCACCATGAGCTCTGGTATGACAAATTAAAAAAATAAGGATAGAGCCATGAAAAAGATCATTGCTTTCACACTCTGCGCATTCACTTCCGGCTCCATATTTGCAGCTCTACCTCCGTTAACTCCGGAGGCGCAAGAGGCGAAGATATTGGCTGATGCAAAAACAGCCTATGCCGGTCGGGTGGGCGCCTTTCAGTTATGCCAGGCAATCAACAAAGTCGCTGATCAATATAGAGTTCCAGGCACACCAGCTCCCGCTGCTTGCACTGCGCCACCACCTTTTGTTGCTCCGGGTGCTGCTCCAGCGGCCGCTAAGTAATCAGTCTGATATCAACTCTTGATGTAGGTAGCGTTTAGCGGCTTGCGTTCGAGGATCAGCAAAGAAAGGACCTACGGGTCCTTTTTCTTTTATTTCACCATGATCAATAAAGATGACGTATTGCGCTAGTCTTTGTACTTGCGCGAGTTGGTGTGATGAAAAGATGATGTTTGATTGTTCGATATTCAATTCACGAATAATCTTTTCAACTTGTTCCGTTGTATTGGGATCAAGATTGGCGGTTGGCTCATCTAGTAAAACCAAATTAGGTTTTTGCAGAATGGCCCTGCCTAGGCAAAGCTTTTGTCTCTCACCCGCAGACAACTGATGTGCCGGGCTAGAGGCTAACTTACTTAAGCCAACACGCTCAAGGACAAGATCAATTTCTTCTGAAGAGATAGAAGGGTAAGCATCCTGAATCAGGGAGATATTCGTCCTAGCAGAAGCTTTGATCATGGGTGTGTGATGGAGCACTAGAGCAGTATTACTCTTAAACGAGTGGTTCACCGTTCCGGTATCGGGCTTGATTAGTCCATCAAGCACTTTTAAAAAAGTTGTCTTGCCCGCACCATTCGGCCCGATACAAGCTGTAATTGTGTCGGCGGGAATAATCGCGTGGGGAATGCTCAGAATAGTTCGGCCATTACTCTTGACGGTAAGGTCTCGTAATTCGATGAACTTATCAAATGACTCGCTGGAATTATCCATAGCGACGCTCCGCAATTTGACGAACTACAAAAGTAAAGAGATTGGCTAAAAGAACAATAACCAATAAGACGATGCCCAGCGCCAAAGCCAAAGGCAGATCACCTTTACTGGTTTCCAGAGCAATAGCAGTGGTCATGGTACGGGTTGAGCGGTCAATATTGCCACCTACAATCATCACTGCGCCTACCTCAGAAATGGCCCTGGCAAGGCCCGCCAGAATGGCAATGGTTAGAGAGAAACGGCAGTCCCAGATTAGCCATTTCAGGCGTGATAAAGACGGTAATCTGAGGCTTAAAAAGGTATCGCGATGAATGCGCCATGAGTCTTCTAGTATCTGACGGCTTAGGGCTGCAATTAAAGGGGTTGTCAGCAGTGTTTGGGCCACAATCATGCCTTTGGGCGTGAAAAGCCAACCCCAAGCTCCTAAGGGCCCTGAGCGGGAGAGCATGAGATATACCACTACACCCACAATCACCGTGGGAACTCCCATTAAGGTGTTCAGGCTAATGATGATGGCCTTTTTGCCTTTGAATTCTTCTGTTGCCAAAAAAGCCCCTAGTGGAAGGCCTAATAAGGTCCCGAAGAGAAGGGCGGTAAGGCTTACTTGTAAGGAGACCAGCACAATACCGATAACACCGCCGTCTAGGTGGAGGAGTAAGTTAAAGGCATCTTGAAAAGTGGTGAACATGCGCTCGATTCTATCAAGGGGATGGCAAAATGGGCTTTATGAACGATTTAACCCTCATTTTGACCTATGCCTGAAGTAGTTTGCCTCTGTAATGCAGTTGTTGACGAAGATCTGCGTGAGTATCTCGATACTCATCCGATCAACTCAATTGAGGAGTTGCGCGAGCAAGCATCTATCTGTAATAAATGCATGCAGTGTCAAGAGTTGGTTGAGGGTGAAATCTACTTGGCCCGCATTAGACGTCAAAGTGCATCAGGATAGCCTTAATGAATATAGGTAAAGGCAATCGATTTACTGTCATGAGCATGAATGTCCATAAGGGACTTTCTCCGCTGCATCGACACTCAACCATTTATCAGTTACGTCAAAATATGCGCAGCCATCATCCGGATCTCCTTTTTCTACAGGAGCTGCAGCAAGAACATCGCGGTAGAGTCCGACGTTTTGGGCAGTGGCCTCTAATGGAATTAACCCACTTTCTTTCAGAGAATTTTTGGCATGACTGGCACTATGGCAAGAATGTTGAATACCCTGATGGACATCACGGTAATGCTATCTTGTCTAAGCACCCGATGCAAAAAGGACAAAACTATGACATTTCTGCTTATCGGTTTGAGCGTCGTGGACTATTGCACAGCGTGACACAGCTTGAAGGCTTTGATAAACCCATTCATTGCTTTTG
>CANIMS010000094.1 GCA_947468785.1 Betaproteobacteria bacterium | reverse complement strand
GGTACATCTGGAACATCTAATGCGTTGACAGTTCGTACAACAAACACATTGCAAGCTCAGTCTGACAAGTTTGCTGGCTTCTCTTTGGGCGCTATGTATGTTCAAAATGGCTCAACAGTTAGCAATACAAACACAACAGCTGTTACAAACAACTGGTCTGGTTGGGGTTTGAAGGCTGACTACACATGGAACAAGTTGTATGTTGTTCTTGCAAACAACCGTTTGAAGTCTAACAACACAGGCCCAGTTGCTAACAACTTGCCAATTAACACTGTAGGTTGGACTGCTGCTGGCGGCGGTTTGCAATCTCAAGACAACCAGTTCTATGCTGCTGCTACTTATGACTTCGGTATCTTGAAGGCTTACTTACAGTACATTAACAAGAAAGTTGAAGCACTTGCTAACACCAACTACTATGCAAAACGTTCTGCACAACAGATCGGTGTTCGTTCTTATATCACTCCAACAATCGAAGGTTGGGCTAATATCGGTAACGGTAGCCACCAAACTTTTGGTATTGGTTCAGTTCAACCAAGAGCTAACTTTGTAGCATGGCAAGCTGGTTTGAACTACTACTTGTCTAAGCGTACCAACCTTTATGGTATCTACGGTACAAACAACATGAGCTCTGCTCAGCCAGTTAACCCAGCTTTGAATGTATCTTCATTCGCAGTTGGCGTACGTCACACTTTCTAATTTAACGCTAGCGTAAGCTAGTATTGAATTTAGAAATCGCTGTAAATAAACCCATCGTGGCAACACGGTGGGTTTTTTCTTTAGATCAAGCTATTATGAAAAAATGTATTGAACAAGGGATTGGATGAAATGATGAATAAAACAAAACTGATAGCTTTATTGGCTACTGCCACTCTATGCTTAAGCGCTTGCTTGGCGAGCAGTACTTCTACTAAAGGAGTGAACTGTGTTCAAGGCACCCCATTCCAAGATCTGCCAGTTGCTTGTATTGGCGGCACTTAATTGAGATTGATGTATTCAGGAGGAGATCCCTCCTGAAATCGCTTGTACATTGCTAAATAGGCGCCTTCTAAATCTTTAGCCATTAAGTTGGTGTTAAACAGAGGTGAGTTGAGGCGGTTTTTGGCTAGCTTTGCTTTAATCTGTTGCAATTTTTCGGGTTGACTAGCAAGCTGATATGCGAGGGATTCATATTCAGCAATATTAGCGCTAATGAGTTCTGGCAGATCTAATGCAGTCAGCATGCTAGTAGCAACCCTTCCTGCAAAGGAAGTTCCGGTACAAGTTAAAACTGGTAGTCCAGCCCAAAGCGCATCACTCGCAGTCGTATGGGCGTTGTAGGGTAAGGTATCTAAGAATAGGTCTGCACATTGATGCCTCCCCAAATGTTCTGAAAGCGGCACTCGTTTCGCAAAAATAATGCGCGCAGCATCGACACCTCTTGCTTGAGCTTCTTGTTTTAGATGACGTGTAGCATCTGGATTATCTTCAATGAGCCACAGAACACTAGTTGGTAGGGCGCGCAGCAATCTCATCCAGATATCAAACATTTGCGGAAGAATTTTGTAGCTATTGTTAAAGCAGCAAAAGACAAAACCTTCCTCCGGCAAACCAAACTCCTTTTTAGCGTAGCTCCTGCCATCAATTTGTCTTTTTGAATCGTTTGCTTGGTAGCAATGAGGAAGATGAACAATCTTCTCTGTGTAGTATTGCCGGCTTTCTTCTGGGATAACTACTTTGTCAGCAATCAGATAGTCCATATAGGTGCTGCCAATAGTCCCAGGAAAGCCAAGATAGTTGACCTGAATTGGTGAGGGCTTTTTGGCAAAGATACCTTGTCTTGGCTTGCCAAAGAAGCCATTCAGGTTTACCAAGATATCAATTTTCTTATCAGCTATAAGGCTTGCTGCTTCATCGTCAGACAATCTAGAAATATCAATGAATTCATTAAATGCCTTCTCAATTCTTTTGCGCCTGAGACTTTTATCATCCCAACCATTATCAAACGCAAGGATTTCAAATTGACTTTTGTCATGAAGCTCCCATACCTCAGTCATGAGAATCGCCGTAGCCTGTTCCCTAAATTCCCCACAAAGATAGCCGATCCGAATTTTTCCACCATCTCTTTTTAAACGTTCAAATTTAAACTGCGGTGAGCTAGGAAATTTGTTATGTGAGAATATTTCTGCACATTTTTGAAGAAGATATTCATCGCCACAGATGCCCTGAAACCCAAAGGGATCAGCCGACTTTTTATTTTCAGTAATATCCTGGCAAATCGATTGATATAAGGCATCTACCCCTTGCCAGTCACACGCTAGCATCTTGGCGTGTAAGAGGATCCCCTTTCCAGAAGGAAGATCTGGGTTCAGTATGAGGGCTTGATGAAAGCTTTTAGCTGCCGCTTCATACAGTTTGAGCTCGCTAAGGACAGTGCCTTTGTTAGACCAAGCCTCAACATATTGAGGGTTGAGTTCAAGCGCCTTATCGTAATGGGCTAAGGCCTCCTCATAACGTCTGAGCTCTGCATAGCTAACCCCCTTGTTAGACCAAGCCTCGACATGTTGAGGGTTTAGAGTAAGAGCTTTATCGTAATTGGATAAGGCCTCTTCATAGCGTTTGAGTTCATTGAGCGCTGTACCCTTGTTGGACCAAGCCTCAGCGATATTGGGGTTAAGTGCTATTGCCCTATTTAAAGATGCTATGGCCTTTTCATATTGCTTGAGCTCATTTAAAGAGGCCCCACTATTAATGGGGATAGCTGGATCGAGGGGATCTAAATTCTGGGCAAATTCATAGAATTTCAAGGCTTGCTGATGCTCATTCATGAGCGAAGAAATCAGACCAAGGTTATAAAAAATCCTAGGATCCCCTTTTTTAAACAGGGCTAATTCATTGAATATGCAGAATGCCTGCTCAAGCCTATTATTCTGGGCGCATTCAATGCCAATATCAAATAAGACGTCTAAATTCTCGGGTTTTTCATTGGCAGCCTCTCGAATATGATCTTTTGGCAGCACGTGAATATCTTCACGAAGCGCTTCTAGGATTTTGAGGATCAGCTGGGACATTTGTCTATTGTCCATAAATCGATGAAATGAATGTAGGAGCTACTTTTGACCCTTTCTCCTAGGGAGGAACAACCATTGTCATGAAGTGTAGATAATGCTAAATTAAGCTCCAATTGTCATTTTTGACTAATTATTAAATTTTGAAGTAAAAAGCACATAAAAGTTGTTAGTTCACCCCTTACATTATTGGAAGAGCATCTTATGAAAATGAAACAAATCAGCCAAATATTGGCAGCTACAGCCCTCGTTGCCATCTCTGGTGCCACAGTTGCAGCAAGTGCCACGATGGACAAAATTAAATCATCAGGCGCTGTAACCATGGGCGTTCGTGAGTCTTCTATTCCGATGTCTTACACCACAGGTGACAGCCGTTTTGATGGCTATCACGTTGAAGCATGTCGCATGATTTTGAACGACATTAAAGACAAATTGGGTATGAGTACCTTACGTATTAACTATCAACCAGTCACATCACAAAATCGTGTACCTTTGGTACAAAACGGTACAGTCGATATTGAGTGCGGCACAACTACCAATAATGCTAATCGTGCAAAAGACGTGGGATTTGCAAACACGCTCTACGTTGAAGAGGTGCGCATTGCTGTTAAAGCGAATTCAGGTATTAACTCCATTTCTCAGTTGGCTGGTAAAAAAGTAGCTACTACTACTGGTACTACCTCAGTTCAGTTATTGCGTAAGCATGAAAAAGCCAATGGCGTGAACTTTGATGAGGTCTTTGGCAAAGATCATGCAGACAGCTTCTTGCTCTTGGAATCTGGCCGTGCTGATGCCTTCGTGATGGACGGCTCGATCTTGGCCGGCAACATTGCTAATGCCAAGAATCCAAAAGATTTCAAAATCGTTGGTGAGGTTTTGAGTACTGAGCCAATTGCAATTATGGTTCCTAAGAATGATCCAGAATTTAAGGCTGAAGTAAATGCAGCAATCGCTAAGATGGTTGCAAATGGCAAAATGCCTGCACTCTGGGATAAGTGGTTCTTAAAGCCAATTCCACCTAAAAATGTTGTAGTTGGTCTTGAGTTATCTCCTGCTACCAAAAATGCTTGGGCCAACTTAAATGACAAGCCAGCAGAAGATTACGCGCAGAAAAAATAATTTATGTCTTTAGATTTAGGTGTCTTTTGTAAAAGCACCTTAGACGGAGAAGTAGTTGATCACTGCTTCTCCTCATTATTTGGGCTGGGCCAAAATGCTGATCCTAGTTACCTAGATTGGCTGATGAAGGCTTGGGGCTGGACTCTGGCAGTTGCAGGTCTGGGTCTCACCATCGCCTTGATTGTAGGTGCGGTTATGGGTACCTTGCGCACTTTACCGGACACTGGCAGGGGGAGCAGGAGCCTAGTGCGTTTGGCTACTGCTTGGGTCGAGTTATTCAGAAATATTCCGGTCTTGGTTCAGGTATTTCTTTGGTACCACGTGATTCCGGCTTTTATTGTGCCCCTAAAGCTCCTACCTTCTTATTGGTTGGTTAGCATCGCTTTAGGTTTTTACACTTCAGCGCGGATTGCAGAACAAGTGAGGGCGGGCATTCAGTCCTTGCCTAGTGGTCAGCGTGCTGCAGCTACTGCTCTGGGTTTAACGACAGCCCAAACCTATCGTTACATCATCTTGCCAATGGCGCTGCGTATTGTGATTCCACCGCTCACCTCGGAAAGTATGAATGCCATTAAAAATTCTTCGGTTGCGTTTGCGGTATCTGTGCCCGAGCTCACTTTATTTGCAATGCAAGCACAAGAAGAAACCTCGCGTGGCGTTGAAATTTATTTAGCAGTAACAGCCTTATACGCACTTTCTGCATTTGGGGTAAACCGTGTGATGACGCTTATAGAAAAGCGCAGTCGCATTCCTGGATTTATCAGCCCATCTAACAATGCTGGTTTAGCCCATTAAGTGACAGTGATATGTTGAGTCTAGATCTAAGTTTTTATAACTGGGAATTATTTACCAACTACATTGTCAAAGGGTTGATATTTAGTATTCAGCTCACAGTCATTGCTACGATTGGCGGAATTGTGGTGGGCACCTTTTTAGCGCTCATGCGTTTATCAGGCCGTCCTGCACTAGTTTATCCAGCCACCATTTATATCAATACCATGCGATCGATTCCATTGGTCATGGTGATTTTGTGGTTCTTCTTATTAATTCCCATGTTGATTGGTAAACCTATTGGTGCAGACCTATCGGCCACGATTACATTTATTGCTTTTGAGGCAGCTTTCTTTGCTGAGATTGTGCGCGCTGGTATTCAGTCGGTGCCTAAAGGCCAAACCTATGCTGGTGAGGCATTGGGTATGAATTACGGTCAGAACATGCGCTTGATTGTTTTGCCGCAAGCCTTTAGGAACATGATTCCAGTCTTTATGACCCAAACCATTATTTTGTTTCAAGACACCTCTTTGGTCTATGCCATTGGCGCCTATGACTTGCTTAAAGGATTTGAGATTGCTGGCAAAAACTACGGTAGACCAATTGAGACTTATGTCTTGGCTGCGGCAACCTATTTTGTGATTTGCTTTTCGCTTTCTAAAGCAGTTCGTATGATTCAGGCCAAAGTGGCGATCATCCGCTAATTTATTTTTTATTATTGCTACCAATTACATAGACCATCATGATTGAACTTCAAAACGTTTCTAAATGGTATGGCTCCTTTCAGGTCCTGACAGATTGCACTACCTCAATCAATAAGGGTGAGGTAGTTGTGATTTGTGGCCCATCCGGATCAGGTAAGTCAACCTTGATTAAAACTATCAATGCCTTGGAGCCGTTTCAGGCAGGTGAAATTACGGTAGATGGCGTTGCTTTGCACGATCCAAAAACCAATTTGCCTAAGTTGCGCGCTCGTGTTGGTATGGTGTTTCAAAATTTTGAATTATTTCCTCACTTAAGCATTACTGAAAACCTGACACTTGCTCAAATCAAGGTACTAGGGCGTTCGACTGATGAAGCTAAAACCCATGGCTTGAAGTATCTTGAGCGAGTGGGTTTAATTGCACAGAAGGACAAATACCCTGGCCAACTTTCTGGCGGACAACAACAGCGAGTAGCGATTGCACGCGCTCTGAGCATGGATCCTATCTTGATGTTATTTGATGAGCCAACTTCGGCATTAGACCCGGAGATGGTTGGTGAAGTTTTAGATGTCATGGTCAAGCTGGCTAATGAAGGCATGACGATGTGCTGCGTGACCCATGAAATGGGATTTGCACGCAAAGTAGGCAACCGAGTCATTTTTATGGATCAAGGAAGAATTCTTGAAGATTGCAGCACAGATGAATTCTTCGGCAATCCAAATGCGCGCTCACCAAGAGCAAAAGATTTTTTATCTAAGATTTTGCCGGGTTAAACGCTCGCAATCTTACTTTGCCTGACCATGCATACTAGGTTTTGGGCGCTTACCAATTTTGACAGTGAGTTCAAGCGCTTTGCCCTTACGCAAAACTTTAATGGTGGCCTCATTACC
>CANIMS010000093.1 GCA_947468785.1 Betaproteobacteria bacterium | reverse complement strand
TGTGATTCGTGGAATTCATTCGAATATCCCATTTCAGGCCGCTTTATTGCAGCACCCACGATTCGTATCGGGTGACTTTACAACCGGCTTTATTGCAGAAGAATATCCCGAGGGCTTTATGAAGGAATCTGTTCAGCCGGCAGATCCAAAGAGGATGGCCGCCTTAGCGGCATTTATGCGCTATCGCTATCTAGAACACATCAAGATGATCGATGGCCAATTGGCTGGACATGAAATGATCATTGCAAAGCAATTTGTCGTGGTTACCGGATCTAAAGTAGGGTCGATGGCCGATCCACACGAGGTTCCTATTCGTGTAGAGCTTAAGGATCATATTTACTCGGTTTATATTGATGAGCCAGATGGTGTCAGTCGCTATGACATCGAGAGCGATTGGCGACCAGGTCAAATTTGTCTTTATGCCACGATCAATCGAACCCAAAAAGTCACCGTACAAGTGGAGCGTCGCGGCGTTCGTTATGTCCTAGTGTTAGACGGTGCGCATTACGAGTGCATGGTATTGAGCCCATTAGGGGCAGAGCTGCAGCGTCGTATGCCCGTTAAACTACCACCAGATACTTCCAAATTAGTGATGTCACCTATGCCGGGCTTACTGACCAAAATTGCTGTAAAGGTAGGGGATACCGTTACTGCAGGTCAAAAACTGGCCTCCATTGAAGCGATGAAAATGGAAAATACGATTTCTGCTATTCAAGATGGTGTGGTGGCAGAGATTTGCGCCAGTGAAGGAGACAGCTTGGCAGTGGATCAGTTAATTATTCGTTTTGAATAGGGATGCAAATGTCAAATGTGAGTACTAAGCCATTTAAAATTTTAGGAATTCAGCAGATTGCGATCGGTGGCGAGGATAAAGAGCGGCTTAAAAAATTGTGGGTTGATTTGTTGGGCTTTCAATTTAAAAGTACCTTTGTTTCTGAGCGCGAAAACGTAGATGAAGATATTTGCTCCATTGGAACAGGTGTTAACGAAATTGAAGTAGATCTCATGCAACCACTGGATATTGAGAAAAAGCCTGCAGTACATCAAACTCCTTTGAACCATATTGGCTTATGGGTGGACGATCTACCAAAGGCAGTTGAATGGCTATCTGCCAACGGCTTGCGATTTGCACCAGGCGGTATTCGTCGAGGTGCCGGGGGGCTTGACATCACCTTTGTTCATCCCAAAGGGAATGACGAATTTCCTTTCAGCGGAGAGGGTGTGCTGATCGAGCTGGTGCAAGCGCCCCCAGAAGTCATTGCAGGATTAAGTTCATAATCGATTCTTTCTTCCAAAAGAAGTGAGCCTGAATTGACCCGCATATTAGCCATCGATACTTCATCTGCTTGGTGCTCGGTGGCTTTATCTTGCGGAGATAATTTGCCGCTTTTTCGTCATGAGCCTGTTTCTGCCGGCGCCAGTCAATTACTTCTACCTTGGATAGACGCTTTCCTCAGTGAAGCGGATGTCAGTTTGCAAGACCTAGATGCGATTGCGATTGGTGTTGGCCCTGGTGCATTTACGGGTGTACGTTTAGGGCTTGCCGTTACTCAAGGGCTTGCAATCAGCGCAGCTTTGCCTGTACTACCGATTGCTAGCTTAGATGCTATTGCTGCGCAACTTGTTCAATCCTCTCATTTCAAGTCAAGTGATACCAAGACCTTTGCGGTTTTGATTGATGCTCGTATGGATGAGGTTTATTGGGCTAAGTACCACGTTTCTACTCAAAGACTACCCAGCAGGATTGGTGATATTCAATTATCAAAGCCCGAAAAGATAGACCTCAGTGATGTTCAATTTATAGCAGGCAGCGCTGTTAGTGAATACGGTGAACGTCTTTTAATGCCCCAATCAAAGAGCTTGTCGGAAAAATGTTTTGATAAAACAATCGGCGTCTCAGCCCTCGGAGTTCTGGACTGCGCACAAGTCAATTGGGCCCAAGGGAAGCAAATCAATGTATCTGCCCTCGAGCCTTTGTACATTCGCAATAAAGTAGCTCTGACTACTGAAGAGCGCATGGCGCTTCACCAAGCCGAGGTATTGAAATAATGTCTAGTCAGGACACAAGCTCAGTCGACGGTGTGAGCGAGCTCGCATTCATGCCAATGCAGACAGTAGATTTGGATGAGGTTTTGAAAATCGAAATGATTTCTCACGTCCATCCGTGGACCAGAGGAAATTTTAGCGATTCACTTGAAGCAGGACATTGGGCATACTGCATCCGCCCTCAAGTAGATCAGGCTATTTCGGGCAGCTTTCTAGACCCGAGTGTACTTTGGGCCTACTGCATCTTATATCCAGCAGTTGATGAGTTGCATCTATTAAATATTACCGTTGCGCCTAAGCTGCGTAAGCTTGGTTTGGGAAGTCGCATGATGGCGGCAATCGAAGGCGTTGCTGCCGGGCAAAATATCCCTAGAATTATCTTAGAGGTAAGGCCATCCAATCTTGCTGCCGTTCATTTGTATCAAAAATTAGACTATGAACAAATTGGTATACGCAAGGCCTACTATCCTGCTGATAGCAATACCGGAACCCGAGAAGATGCGCTGGTTTTGGCTAAATCGATTAAGCTTGCAGTATGAGTAATACAAATGCCAGCTTTCTCAAAGAAATGGGAATCACTACATGGATCAGCCGTGATTCATCTGCTAATGAAGAGGTCCCTGTAACGACTGCTGAGCAGACCGCAAAAGCAGTTAACTTATCTGTAGAGAATATTTCCCCTCGCTATCAATGGTGGTTCATTGGTGACCAAGCTCAAGGCGATACGCAACTACTGTTACAAAATATTGTGCGCCTATTAGGATTAACTTCCCATGAGTGGTTATGGCTCAAGCCATCAGACAAACTTGCTATTGCAGAAAAACTAAATCCAGAAGTGCCATCGGTAGCAATTGCATTTGGAGGGCCGGCAGCGCAGAAGATTACTGGGGAGCGTGAGCCATTAAATCAATTGCGCGAAACCGTTTTGGCGATGAGTGGTGATGATCTCGAGGATATACCGGTGTTAGCTACTTTTGATTTATCGCATCTCATCAATAGACCAAAGGATAAGGCCTTGCTTTGGCAAGACTTGCTACTAGCTAAATCCGTTCTACACAGTCTATAAGTATTGCAAGCTCAGTTTCTTAGTGTTTGTGCTCACCGATGAGGTGCATGGAATCGTATTCAGCCTGGTTTCTGGCATGACGTTTAATGACTAGCCACATAATGGCACTCACTGCTACTCCAAAGCCAATGATGACAAACTGAATAGGTACATCAAGCCAAATCAGCATTGAATAAACAAGCAACATGGTGAGAACAGAGATATTTTCATTAAAGTTTTGCACTGCAATCGAGTGCCCGGCAGACATGAGAACGTGACCACGATGTTGTAATAAAGCATTCATAGGCACCACAAAATAACCCGCTAACCAGCCAACCAAGATCAATAAAAAATACGCTGGCAATAAATTTAAGGAGAGTTCAAATTTACCAACCGTTAGGATGGTGATGTTTGGCAACATATCGCTGTTATAAATCGCCAAAAGACAGACAACTAAACCCATGACTACCCCATATGGCAGGACATTTAATGAGTTTCGCAAAGGAATGCGAGAGGCTGCCCAAACTGCACCTCCTGCAACTCCAACTGCTGAAATCGCTTGCAGGATTGCACCTTGAGAAAGATTCATATGTAAAGCTACTTGCGCCCACTTAATGACAATGAACTGCAAAGTAGCGCCTGCTCCCCAGAATAGGGTTGTCACTGCCAGGGAAATTTGGCCTAAGCGATCATTCCACAAGGTTTTAAAGCAAACAGAGAAATCCTTAATCAGTTCAATGGGATTGGTTTTCTGGGTAACATAGCGCGCTCCAGTATCTGGAATCTTTAGGTTGATAAGCGCTGCGATGATGTAAATCATCATGATGATCATGATGGCAGATTCAGCAGGGGTATCAATACCTGTTTCTAAAACGGGGAGATCTAAGGATAAAAGGCTTTGTGAAACAGTGGCACTAATCAGAACACCCCCCAATACAGTACCTAGGATGATTGAACCTACTGTTAATCCCTCAATCCAGCCATTGGCAGCAACTAATTTCTCGGGAGGAAGTAATTCCGTCAAAATGCCATACTTTGCTGGTGAGTACGCAGCAGCCCCAAGACCAACGATGGCATAGGACAATAAGGGGTGACTGCCAAATAGCATAGCAACGCAACCAACAAACTTGATGGTATTGGTGATGAACATGACATTCCCTTTGGGGCGGGAATCTGCGAAGGCGCCTACAAATGCAGCCAGCAGCACATAAGACAATACAAAGAACAATTTGAGCAATGGCGTCATCCAGGCCGGAGCTTGGAGCTGGACCAATAGGGCAATAGCCGCTATTAGCAGGGCATTATCCGCAAGCGACGAAAAAAATTGCGCCGCCATAATGGTGTAAAAACTGCGGTTCATTCGTACAATCTAGTCATGAATGTTATTAAAGCATGAAAGCAGGGGTGAATATGGGTAGTCCAACGAAAGGCCTAATAAACAGACCAATATTGGCTTCAATTCATACTGCTGCCTTTCAGCATAATTTAAATCGAGTTCGCGAGCTAGCCCCTGAATCGAAGATATGGTCTGTGCTTAAGGCTAGAGCCTATGGACACTGTTTTGATGCAGCTATTGCAGGTTTAGCCTCAACGGATGGCTTTGCCCTACTGGATATAGAGGATGCCCGATGGTTAAGGCAGCAGGGCTGGAAGGGCCGTATTTTGCTCTTAGAAGGTCTTTTTCACGAGAATGAGTTGAGTCTCGCTCAGGAATTGGATTGCGATCTCGTGGTTCATTGTGAAACTCAAGTTCAATGGCTGGAGCAATTTGAAGGGAAAGCCCATAAGCCCTTCAATGTCTTTTTAAAAATGAATTCTGGAATGAATCGCCTAGGTTTTAAACCATCTG
Source organism: Betaproteobacteria bacterium (assembly GCA_947468785.1). GTDB lineage: Bacteria > Pseudomonadota > Gammaproteobacteria > Burkholderiales > Burkholderiaceae > Polynucleobacter. The sequence continues at coordinate 1,602 of CANIMS010000093.1, read as the reverse complement.
AGTATCGGACAGCATTTCACCGACTGCATGCAGCCAGTTATCGCATGCACCATATGACCCATTTTGCTAATGCTGATCAGCTTGATCGGCAGCCAAGCGTTGATCAGCAAATGGAGGTTTTTAATCAAACGATAGATGGCCTCGATGCCCCAACATCACTAGCTAATTCTGCGGCTATTTTGTGGCACCGAAATGCTTTAGGTGATTGGGTTCGGCCCGGAATCATGCTGTATGGCGCATCACCTACAGGACACTTTAGTGATATAGAGCATGCAAAATTACAGGCTGTCATGCATCTTCAGAGTGAAATCATTGATATTCAAGAATTAGCCAAAGGGGATCGAGTTGGTTATGGCGGTCGCTATGAGGCACCAGACGCAATGAGAATAGGCATAGTAGCTTGCGGCTATGCAGACGGTTACCCACGGCATGCAAAAGATGGCACACCAGTTTGGGTTTTTAACGCAAGCGCTGATGGTGTAGGCTTGGTGTGTCCAATTGTCGGACGTGTATCCATGGATATGCTGGCAATAGATCTTCGTCAAGCGCCCAATGCGAAGATCGGAACAGTCGTTGAGTTATGGGGTGAGCAAGTACCCGTTGACGAAGTTGCTCAAATGAGCGACACGATTGGCTATGAATTGCTTTGCGCTGTTGCGCCTAGAGTTCCAGTAGTAATTAAGTAATTACTTATTCCAAATTTGCCACCATTGACGCTCTTTTTTGGCGCGTTGGCCAGTCTGGAGCATGGGGCTCTCGGGAAAGTTCAATTTAAATACTCGCGCAGTATCGTTACTCAGATCAACCATACCGAGCTTTTCATACGACTTATAAAGCAGGTAAAGCGCCTCTTCAACTGCAGGGGCACGATCATAATCTCTAATCACTAGCTGAGCACGATTGGCTGAAGCCAAATATGCTCCACGCTGATAATAAAAGCGTGCAACGATGACGTCCGCTTCGGCTAAAGAGTTCACGATATAGCGCATACGATCAAGCGCATCTGGAGCATATTTACTATTAGGAAAGCGTTCGACCACCACTTTGAAGGATTCAAATGCATCCTTAGCTGCTTTTGGATCACGCTCACTAAGATCTTGACCAGTAAATCTACCCAACCATCCAAGATCATCATTAAATGTAATCAGGCCCTTAAGATAGTAGGCGTAATCTAAATTTTCATTACCTTGATGCAGTTTAATAAAGCGATCAATGGCAACCAATGCTTGGGTAGTCTCTTGTGCCTTCCAGTAACAATAGGCTGCATTAATTTGCGCTTGCTGTGAATAAGGGCCAAATGGAAAGCGAGCCTCTAATTTTTCAAAGTATTTGCCACATTTTGCGAAGTCAGCGCTATTGAGTTTATCTGTAGCCTCAGAATATAGCTTGGTCTCAGACCAGATGTCGGTATCGTCTTTTTGACCCTCGCTACCAGCGCATCCAGTCAAGAGCATTATTAATAGAAAACTGCTTAAAAGTAGTGCGGACGAAATAAAACCAGAAGAAGTGGCGGATTTTGATGGCACAGAAATCACAGCAAGCCTTAAACTGGCGTCTGCAACAACGTCGGACATAACTGAAAGGCTTTTTAAGCGTGGCATT
>CANIMS010000092.1 GCA_947468785.1 Betaproteobacteria bacterium | reverse complement strand
GGCATGAAAGGTATCCGTATTGCAACCGTCATGGGTGGCATGCCTTACGGCAAGCAAATCCAGGCTCTGAAAGGTGCATTGTTAGTTGTTGCCACTCCAGGTCGTTTACTCGATCTGTGTGATAGCAAAGCAATTCGCCTGGATGATGTCAAACAACTCGTTATCGACGAAGCTGATCGCATGCTCGACATGGGATTTGCAGATGATCTTGAGGCAATTGATAAGCGTTGCGCTGGACGTAACCAAACTTTGATGTTCTCTGCAACTTTTGCACCAAAGATCATGTCTTTGGCTAATGCATTAACGACTGATGCCAAACGTATTGAACTTGCTCATGCAGGTGAAAAACACGCTAACATCGAACAGAAGTTGCATTGGGCAGATAGCATGTCACATAAACATAAATTGCTTGAGCATATCTTGGCAGATGCCACTTTAGATCAAGCGGTCGTGTTTGCGAGCACCCAGGTTGAAAGTGAAAAAATTGCTGATACCTTGCGTGCTAATGGTTATGAAGCAAGCGCCCTTCACGGTGCAATGCCTCAAGCTGTGCGTATGCGTCGCCTCGAGTCTTTACGCAAAGGTCACACCAAGATTTTGGTTGCGACTGACGTAGCTGCTCGCGGTATCGATGTGCCACGTATTAGTCACGTGATTAACTTTGGCTTGCCAATGAAACCTGAGGACTATACCCACCGTATTGGTCGTACTGGTCGTGCCGGTCGCAATGGCGTTGCTATCACTTTGGTTGAACATCGTGATCGTGCCAAGATCCGCAATATCGAGCGCTTTACACAGCAAGATATTGTTGCATCAGTAATTGCTGGTCTCGAGCCACAAGCTAAACCAAGCTTTGGTGGTGGTGGCGGTCGTCCTGGCGGTCGCTCTGGTGGTGGTGGCGGTAATCGTTCAGGTGGCGGTGGTGGTCGTTATGGCTCTGGCGCTCGCTCTGAATCACGCTTTGGTGGTGGTGGCGGTGGTGGTCGTTCACCTGACGCTGGTGGTGGTCGTTCATCCGATTCACGTCCTGCACGCACTGGTGATTCGCGCCCTGCACGTTCTGCTGACTCACGTCCAGCTCGTCCAGCAGCGGGTCCACGTTTCGCTAAGCCAAAATCTGGTGGCCAACGCAGAAACTTTAGCGGTAGCTAAAAATGAATCGCCGAAATCGCCTCCGTTCTGCATGGAATCGAGTCGGTTCCGGTGAGATTCATCGGGCGCCACGCGAGTGGCAGCCTTGGCTCAGCGATACTGGATCGCTTACTCAAAAAATTGAGAAAGCGATTGGTCAAAAATTGGAAGTGCGCGTTTTGCGTGATTACTCGCAATCCTTAAATAAGGACGAAAGTCGTTATTTTCATTTCCGCATCAGGCGTTGTCGCGTTCGGGAAGTTTTCCTATGCGCTAATAATGTCCCACTAGTAATAGCCCATAGCGTCATACCTACCCTAAGCTCTAGCGGTAGTAACCATGCTATTTTGCGATTAGGTAAAAAACCATTGGGCGCCGTTCTCTTTGCAAAAACTCGCAAGCATTCAAAGCCAAAGCCGCCGCGTGAGATTGCACGCTTAGATAAAAGTAGCGCCCTGTGGCAGAAATGTTCTCGTTATCTTCCTGAGATCAGCTCGCCCTTATGGGCACGCCGTACGCTCTATAGCCTGAAGGGCCACCCCATTCTTGTCAATGAAATTTTTCTACCAGAGTTACTGCGATATTCGGTAACTTAGAGCGTTAACCAAGCCAAGGTGGTCTTGATTAAGGCCTCATCACCAGACTCTGTAGTAAAAACTTCACCAAACCCAATCTGCTCTGCCGCATCTGCAATATTGTGATGCGGGCAGATAGCGCTTGCACTATTTAAGTCCTGAATGAATTGATCCTCAATCACCTTACCTAGGTAGCGTACCGCTTCAGAGGAAGTCAGGAGCCATAGCGATTTAGAAAAATCCATCTCATGAATGGTTTGCCATGCTGGATTATCAATATCGAGAGGAACGCGAGTATAGGTTGAAATCGCTTCAACATTCGCACCTGCATTTTTTAGAGTGTCGGCAAGCCAATCACGTCCACCCTCACCCTTAAAAATGACGACCTTCTTGTTACTCCAATCCCAGCCGAGTTTTTGTAATTCTTGCCATAAACCTTCTGAGTCCCAATGGGCATTACTTTCTGGAAGGATGATGGGCGTTGGCTTTGTTTCGGCACCAACCCCATGATTTTGTAGAGCAAGCTTACTGCTACCGCCCATTACTCCAATCGGAATGACCTTTTTAGAAAAGTCTTGCCAGTCTCGCTCTAATAAGCGCATGACACTCTCAATGGCATTTGGGCTAACAAAAATAGCCAGATCAGTATCTCGTAAAACCGATGCTATGTGATCCGCTAATGACGCATCCGTCTTGGGCACAATAGTCAACAAGGGTAATGACACAATCTCTGGGAGACTGCGCTTAGCAACTCCACTTTTTTCAATCGATTGTGTGAGCACCTCAATCAGCTGACGTGCTTGCCCGCTAGGTCTGGTAACAATAATTGTTTTAGCGCTCATGCCACTGTCTGAATCGCTATTGTTTTGGAATTTGCGGTATTAAGTCTGCCGCACCTTGCGCTAATAAATCCTGTGCTACAGCAAGCCCCAAAGCTTCTGCCTGCGCGACCGACTGCACTGGTCCATTGCCAATCGCCAAGCAAATTGCTTTGCCATCAGTGCTAGCCACAAAAGAGCGGATATGCATCTGCTCCTTATCCCAGACTGCATGGGCTGCTAAAGGCACCTCACATGACCCGCCTAACTGGCGAGAGACCATACGCTCAGCCGATACGGCCAATAAGGTTGGCAAATCATTTAAGGGGGCAAGCCAATGCTTGATGTTAGGGTTCTGACTCAAGGTCTCAATCCCCAAGGCGCCTTGACCGGCAGCAGGTGTGTAAGGGTCATACGGTAAGCAGGCTCTAATTCGACTCTCTAGGCCTAAACGCTTTAAACCTGCAGCTGCCAAGATGATGGCTTGATACTCACCCCGATCAAGCTTACCCATACGGGTATCTAAATTACCTCTCAAGGGCTCGATCACGAGATGGGGAAACTTAGCCCGTAAAACTGATTCACGACGCAAGCTAGAAGTACCAACAATCGCACCAGGGGGAAGGTCTTCTAAGCTAGCGTAATCATTGGAAACGAAGGCATCCCGGGCATCTTCCCTAGCCATGACACAGGATAGATCAAACCCGTCTGGCATAACCATGGGAACGTCTTTTAAGGAGTGGACTGCTAAATCCGCACGGCCATCCTCAAGCGCGGTTTCTAATTCCTTGACGAAAAGGCCTTTACCACCCACTTTGGAGAGGGCTTTGTCCAGAATCTGGTCTCCCCGGGTAGTCATCCCCAAAATCTGGACATCACACTGTGGATAGAGCTTTTTAAGGCAATCTCGGACATACTCCGCCTGCCACATGGCTAAGCGACTTTCACGAGAGGCGATTACGAGGCGCTTTGGGGCGTCCAAAGCGGTGGATGAGGATGAAGAATTTTGGATTTGGGACATAGCAATTAAAATAATCAAAGACCTACAACAATATACTGTGTTTATGAGCTCATCCAAAAATTCCTTATCCAACAAAGCCCAAGCTTGGTCGGCCCGCTTTGCCGAACCGGTGGACGAACTTGTTCAGCGGTATACCGCCTCTATTGGCTTTGATCAACGCTTTGCGATGGTCGATATTGCCGGATCCCTGGCTCATGCAGAAATGCTGGCTAAGCAAAAAATCATCAGTGCACAAGATTTCGCTGACATCCAGAGGGGTATGGCTCAAATTCAGAGCGAAATTGAGTCTGGACAATTTAATTGGCAATTAGCGCTTGAAGATGTTCATCTCAATATTGAAGCTCGCCTTACTGAATTAGTGGGTGATGCTGGGAAACGGTTGCACACCGGTCGTTCTCGTAACGATCAAGTAGCAACTGATTTACGTCTTTGGTTACGTGGCAGCGTAGATGATATTGACACTACGCTAAAGTCATTACGCATTGCTCTTTTAGATTTAGCAGAAAAGCATGCTGCAACCATCATGCCTGGTCATACGCATTTACAAGTGGCGCAACCCATTACGTTTGGTCATCACCTGATGGCGTATTTCGAAATGTTTAGTCGGGATGCGAGTCGTCTATCTGATTTGCGGGCTCGGTTTAATCGCCTACCCCTTGGTGCTGCAGCCTTAGCCGGTACTACTTATCCGATTGATCGCGAGCAAGTCGCCAAGATTCTGGGTTTTGATGGGATTTGCAATAACTCCTTAGATGCAGTATCTGATCGTGACTTTGCAATTGAGTTTTGCGCTTTTGCATCCATCCTCATGATGCACGTGTCTCGTTTATCTGAAGAGCTCATTCTCTGGTTAAGTCCACGCTTTGGTTTCATCGACTTACCGGATCGTTTTTGCACAGGTAGCTCCATCATGCCGCAAAAGAAAAATCCAGATGTCCCAGAATTAGCTAGGGGCAAGACTGGACGAGTCTATGGCGACTTGATGTCTTTATTGACGCTCATGAAGGGGCAGCCGCTCGCTTACAACAAAGACAATCAAGAAGATAAAGAGCCTCTATTTGATGCAGTAGATACTGTGCAAGATACTCTAAGGATCTTTGCCGATATGGTTCCCCATATCGAAGTCAAAGCGGATGTGATGAAAGCAGCTGCAGAACAAGGCTTTGCAACTGCCACTGATTTAGCTGACTATTTAGTGAAAAAAGGTTTGGCATTTCGGGATGCCCACGAAGCAGTAGCGCATGCTGTTAAAGCCTGCGTTGGCAGAAATTGCATGCTGACTGATCTCAGTCTTTCTGAGTTGCGTTTTGCCTGTGGATTAGATAACCGCCCTGAACTCATCAGCGATGATGTCTTCTCCCTGCTGACGGTCGATGGTTCAGTGCAATCTCGCCAACATGCAGGCGGCACTGCACCATCGCAAGTCATAGCAGCCATCAAAAAAGGCCGCGCAGATCTGTAAAGGTCATGGGGTTCTGGTCTAAGCTCTCCTCATGCATTGATCGCACTAATCAATTGCTGGGTAGTGCTGCCAGCATCATGATTCTTCTGTCATGCATTGTTTCCGCTGGCAATGCTCTATTGCGTTACGGCTTAGATGTCAGCAACAACTGGCCTCTCGAACTACAGTGGTATCTCTTTAGTGCAGCAGTCATGCTAGGAGCCTCATACACACTAAAGCGTAATGAGCATGTTCGTGTTGACCTGATCTATTCTCGCTTGTCTGATCGCGGTCGGCTTTGGGTAGATTTATTTGGGCTGTCTGTTTTTCTAATGCCGGCTTGCATTCTTTTTACTTGGCTTTCATGGACATCCCTGTTCTATCCCTCATGGTTAGTCATGGAGCACTCACTCAATGCTGGCGGCATGGCCCGCTACCCCATCAAATTTGTAGTGCCATTCGGATTTTTGATGTTGAGTTTGCAAGGCCTATCTGAAATCATCAAACGCATTGGTGCTCTCAGAGGGGAAATTGCATTGCCATCCGAAGACCTTCGTTACGAAAAGCCCACTCAATGATTCCATTAGAGTGGATGCCACCCCTGATGTTTGCAGGCCTAGTCATCTTTATGTTGATTGGGTTTCCAGTAGCTTTTTCTCTAATGGCTGCTGGCTTATTTTTCTCAATCATTGCAATTAGTGAAGGCTTTTTTGGAATGGCTTTTTTACAAGCTATTCCACAACGCATCTTTGGCAGTGTTCTGGCGAATGATTTACTGCTAGCAATTCCTTTCTTTACCTTTATGGGTGCCATTCTGGAGCGCTGTGGACTTGCAGAAGAAATGCTCGACTCCATGGGGCAGCTTTTTGGAAGAGTGCGTGGGGGACTCGGCTATTCAGTCATCATCGTCGGGTTTATTCTGGGTGCCATTACTGGGACTGTAGCCGCGCAGGTGATTGCCATGGCGATGATTTCATTACCGGTGATGATGCGCTACGGCTACAACATGCGCTATGCCACTGGCGTATTAGCAGCCTCAGGAACGATTACTCAATTAGTGCCACCATCTTTGGTTTTGATTGTGCTTGCCGATCAACTCAAAACTCAAAGTGGTAGCGCTGATGTAGGTAGTATGTATCTTGGTGCCTGGGGTCCATCACTCTTACAAATTGCTCTCTTTGCTCTGTACACTTTCTTCTTAAGTCGCTTTCGTCCTGATGATTTACCAGCAGTGCCTGAGAGTGAACTCACTCTTAAAGGATGGGCGCTCTGGAAAAAATGTCTCATGGGAATCATCCCATCTGCGGTCCTAATCTTTTTAGTACTTGGCACCATCATGACTGGTATTGCAACTCCTACAGAGTCAGGCGCGATGGGTGCGATGGGCGCCCTACTCCTAGCTTACTTACGTAGATCGAGTATTCCGAATCTGAAGGGCTTAATTCAAGAGGCCTATCAAAACACAATGCGCAGTACGGCGATGGTGATCTTTATTCTGATTGGCTCAACCTGTTTCTCGGTGGTCTTTCAGGGCGTTGATGGTGGACATTGGGTTGAGGCGCTCTTCTCAGATATACCTGGCGGTTGGGTTGGCTT
>CANIMS010000091.1 GCA_947468785.1 Betaproteobacteria bacterium | reverse complement strand
TTGCCTTATTCGAACGTGAGTTTGTTGAAGCTGAACGTGCTGCCTATATGGAAACCTGCATTGAAGATGATGAGATAGCAGAACGCATGGATGCTGGGCGGGCTGCACTTCTAGCACGCGGTATTAATGAAGTGGGTCCCTATCAAAGCCCCATGGAAGATGGCATGCAACATTTTCATGAGTGGTACCGTCGCGTCATGAACTTCCATGGCGCATAATGGAATCGCTCAGATATTGCCGTAAATAACACTTTTTCCACTTTGCCCTACTAGGAATATTTATGACTCCTCTAATTACCGCAAACCAGTTAGAAGAAATCATCAACAGCGGCGAGAACGTATTGTTATGTGATTGCCGCTTCGACCTGACAGACCCCCAAGCTGGTAAAAAGGCTTATGAAGAAAATCATATGTTGGGCGCAATCTATGTCGATCTCGATCACGATTTATCTGGCCCTAAAAATGGAACTAATGGTAGACATCCATTGCCAAGTCCCGAAGCTTGGGCTCAAACTAAAACCCGTTTAGGCATCAATCCCAACACCCTGGTAGTGGCCTATGACAAGCAGGGATCAGTCTATGCCAGCCGCTTATGGTGGATGCTCAAAGCAACTGGTCACGCAAACGTTCGCGTCCTCGATGGTGGTTTGGATGCCTGGAACGGGCCAATGGGCACAGTTCCTCGAAAGCCGACGCCAGCAAATCAGCCTATAGCGCCAATGCCGTATTTCGGCTTAGTTCTAGTCGATGAAATGGTGGGTAATTTGCAATCCAAGAAAAATATGGTCATCGATGCGAGATCAAATGATCGATACCATGGTCAAAATGAAACCTTAGATCCTGTGGGAGGTCATATCCCCGGTGCGATCAATCATTTTTTCAAAGGCAATTTATCTGCATCCGCATTCAGATCTCCAGAGCAACTGTATAAAGATTTTTTAGAGTTGCTCGGGTCTACCAAAGCATCTGAAGTGATTCATTCATGCGGCTCTGGTGTAACAGCCTGTCATAACCTTCTGGCGATGGAAGTGGCTGGTCTAAAAGGTTCCCGTCTTTATGCAGGTAGCTGGAGTGAGTGGAGCGCCAATCCTAATCGACCTGTAGAGGTCTGAGTAGTTACCGCAGGGTATCAATGCAGTAACGATAGCAGGATGACAAATCCGACGCCACATGCAATCAAGATTGTTTGACGCAGAGACTCTGCCCAATGTGGGCGTCGATGCATCTGCGGGATTAAATCACTCACTGCAATATAAATAAAACTACTTGCCGCAATTACTAGTAGATAAGGCATAGCTGCATTTGCCTTCTCTAAAAAGAAATATGCCAACACCCCACCCAGCACGGCAGATAAACCGCAAATCAGGTTATAGAACAAAGCTCGCGCTCTAGAAAAGCCTGCATTCAGAAGGACAATAAAGTCACCAATCTCTTGTGGGATCTCATGAGCAATGATGGCAATGGCAGTAAAGATACCCACTTGATAATCCGCCATAAATGCAGCGGCAATCAAAACCCCATCAACAAAATTATGAATGCCATCGCCTACCAAAATCATCCAACCACTACGGCCAGCATTTTCAGCATCATGGCCGTGATGATGGTGGTGACCATCCCCTTCATGATGGTGGTCATGGCGAAGAAGAGCAATCTTCTCGAGCAAGAAAAATCCGAGTAAGCCTGCCAGCAAGGTTGCAAATAGGAGTTGAGGGTTTGTGCCCTCCATGCTAAATGCCTCAGGCAAGGTGTGTAGTAAAGCGGTGGCCAATAAAATGCCCACCGACAAACTCACCATATTGTTTACCATCTTGGAAAGCAAGGTTAATGAGAAACTTGCTGCCACCAATACGCTTGCTGTACCAGCAAGCGCGGTGACCAAGATAATGCTTTGTAAAACAGACATGCTGATTAAGCTACTCCATTTTTCTTAAACCAAGCAAGGCACTTTTCCCAACCGTCTTTTGCAGGACCCTCACGATAGGTAGGACGATAGTCTGCATGAAACGCGTGGGGAGCATCTGGATACACTTCAATCATGGATGCCTTAGCAGCAGGATTTTTTGGAGCTGCTTGCGCCAACGCGCTACGCATTTGCTCTACGCTCTCTAAAGAAATGCCCGTATCAGCACCGCCATATAAACCTAGTACTGGAGCCTTTAAGTCAGCAGCAATCTCCACTGGATGACGTGGGTTACCTTCAGTCTTCTCACCAATGAGACGGCCATACCAAGCAACGCCAGCACGAACTTGCGGCAAAGTAGCAGAAAGCCAAGTAATACGACCGCCCCAACAAAAGCCAGTTACACCAACCCGCTTGAGATCACCACCGTTTTTACCTGCCCATACCAAAGCAGCTTGCAAATCATTGATTACTTGTGCATCCGGTGTTTTGGCCACAATATTCTTCTGAATCTCTGCCACCGTCCCATAAGAATTAGGATCGCCAGCGCGAATGAATTTTTCGGGTGCAATTGCGAGGTAACCAAGCTTAGCAAAACGTCTTGTGATGTCAGCAATATATTCATGAACGCCAAAGATTTCACTAATCACAATGACGACAGGCAAAGATCCTTTGGCATTTTCAGGGCGTGACACATAAGCAGGCATCTGAAAACTGCCCACTGGGATCATTTGTTCGCCTGCTTTAATACCTTTGAAATCAGTCTCAATCGCAGCTGCCATTACAGGCTCTGAAGCGGCTACAAATCCGATGCCGATTCCGGTTGCGCCAATAGCGGATGCTTTCATAAAAGACCTTCTACTATTTTGTGTTTTGTCATTCATTTTTTTCTCCCTATTAATGAGCTTCTTCCCAATTATCGCCAATGCCAATACTAACTACCAAAGGCACCTTCAGTACAGCAACATTGCACATTAAATCCGGCAACTTTGCTTGCAATACCTCAAGCTCATTCAATGGCACATCGAATACCAATTCATCATGAACTTGTAACAACATTTTGGTCTTTAGCTGCTCTTTTTCGAGCCAATTCTGTGCGGCAATCATTGCTAACTTAATTAAATCGGCTGCCGTTCCCTGCATCGGGGCATTAATGGCAGCTCGCTCAGCACCTTGGCGACGAGGGCCGTTAGAGCCCTTGATCTCGGGTAGCCAAAGACGTCTACCAAATACGGTTTCAACATAACCATTTTCGCGCGCTTCTAAACGGGTTTGCTCCATATATTGAGCAACACCTGGATAGCGATCAAAGTACTTAGCAATATAGTTTTGCGCTGCAGAACGCTCAATGCCCAGGTTACCCGCTAAGCCAAAAGCACTCATGCCATAGATCAATCCGAAGTTGATCACCTTGGCATAGCGTCTTTGTTCAGAGTTCACTTCATCTAAGGGAATGCCAAAAATTTCAGCTGCAGTGGCTTGGTGAACATCCTTGCCCGTTCTAAATGCCTCTAGTAGGTTTTCATCCTCAGCGATATGCGCCATGATGCGCAACTCTATTTGTGAGTAGTCGGCAGACAGAAGCTTGCAACCATCTGCTGGAATAAATGCCTCCCGAATGCGGCGACCCTCTTCAGTGCGCACTGGAATATTTTGCAAATTGGGGTCACTAGAAGCTAGGCGCCCTGTGACCGCCGTTGCTTGAGAAAAATTCGTATGAACGCGCCCCGTCTTGGGGTCTGCCATTCGAGGTAATTTTTCAATATAGGTCGACATCAGCTTTGCCAAGCTTCGGTAATCTAAGATGCGCGCAGGCAAGGGATAGTCTTCAGCCAGCTTTTGTAAGACTTCTTCATCAGTAGACGGTGCGCCCGATGGTGTCTTTTTAATGACTGGCAATTCCAGCTGGCCAAATAAAATTTCTGCAATTTGTTTCGGAGACTGAATATTAAAAGGCTGACCAGCCAATTGATGGATCTCACCCTCTAACTCCAATAGGCGCTTGCCTACCTGCTGCCCTTGCTTGGCTAATAAGGCAGAGTCAATCCGAATGCCATTACGCTCCATGATGCCCAGGACACGCATGGCAGGCATCTCAATCTGCTCATAGATATAGAGCAAGCCAGAATTTTCCTGAATCTGCGGCCATAACTCATGGTGTAGGCGCAGGGTAATGTCTGCATCCTCAGCAGCATAGTTTGTAGCCACTTGAAGATCGACTTGATCAAAGCCAATCTGATGAACTCCCTTGCCGCAAACCTCTTCATAGCGAATCGTTTTTAATCCGAGATGGCGTTCGGCTAAGCTATCCATATTGTGTGGCATATGCGATTCGAGTACATACGATTCAAGCAAGGTATCAAACGCGACACCCTGAAGTGTGATGTCATAGTTTGCAAAAATATGCATGTCGTACTTTAAGTTTTGACCCACCTTCAAGTGAGTAGCACTTTCTAGCCATGGCTTCATACGAGCCAAGACAAAGTCTCGATTTAATTGTGACTCGCCATTACGATGCGCAACCGGAATGTAACAGGCTTCACCAGGCTGAACTGATAAAGAAATTCCCACCAGCTCGGCAGCCAAAGCATCCAGACTCGTAGTTTCAGTATCTACAGCGGTCAGTGCTGCAGAGTCAATCTTTTGCAACCATTTTTCCAAGCCTGCTTCATCGACTACGCACTCGTATTGACGTTCAATGGCATCTTGCAAATCCGTTGTATCTTGCGATAAAGCTTTAGTAGGTGCAGAAGCAATTGAGCGTGATTTTTTTGCATCCTCTTCTAAATTGGCACTACCTGCAATCGGAGTGCCGGCTAAATCAAAGGCAGTATCTGGCTCAGAAGCCTTATTCTCATTACCTTCTAAGCGTTTTTCAACATCTCGTAGCCAAGATTTAAATGCATAGCGCTCAAACAAATCACGTAGTAACTGTGCATCTTCTGACTTAGCATGCAAATCATCTAGACCAGGTAGATGCGGCGCTAAGTCACAATCGGTTTTGACGGTGATGAGTTGTCGCGCTTGTGGCAACCACTCCAAAGAAGCGCGCAAATTTTCACCAACCACGCCTTTAACTTGGTCGGCATTCGCCATCAAGTTATCAAGATCCCCAAACTCGGCCAACCATTTATTAGCAGTTTTAGGGCCCGCCTTGGGAACGCCTGGAACGTTATCTACCGTATCGCCAATAATCGACAGGTAGTCCACGATCAATTTAGGTGGGACGCCAAATTTTTCAATGACCCCATCAATATCCAACTTTTCATTAGTCATTGTGTTAATCAATGTGACAGAGGAATTAACTAGTTGCGCTAAATCCTTGTCGCCAGTAGAGATGATGGTTTCCCAACCGGCTTCAGTAGCTTGGCAAGCCAAGGTACCGATCACATCATCTGCTTCAACACCAGAAACCATTAATACGGGCCAACCCATTGCTTTGACCATGGCATGAATTGGCTCAATTTGCTTCACTAAATCTTCGGGCATTGGGGAGCGATGCGCTTTGTACTCTGGGTACATTTCATCTCGGAAAGTCTTGCCCTTGGCATCAAAAACGCAGGCAATGTGGTCGGCCTGAATCTCAGAGCGCGCCCGACGCATCATGTTGACCATTCCATAAATGGCGCCAGTAGGGTCTCCAGCCCCATTTCTGAGGTCTGGCATGGCATGAAAGGCGCGATAAAGGTAACTTGAGCCGTCTACCAACAAGAGTCTATGTTTAGTCATACCGCAATCGTACAATCTAGTTGTGAATTGCCTACAGGTCTGGTTAAGTAACCACCCGTGAATAGGCTAAAAAAGGTGAAAAATGATGCATACACTGAATAACTTAATTGGCCATTTTTTAAGCCAAAACCTTGCTCTGATGAGCTTCTTAGTCTTTTTTGGGCTATTTGGGACCAACCTCGCTCATGCTCAGAATAACAGCCAAGCACTTAGTCCAGCCGAGATAAATAGCATCAATAACCAACCTTTATCCCCAAAAGTCAGTGCCTCCGGTGCAGTCAAGACCCCTGAAACTCGCCAACCAAGCTACCAATATAAAGCTCGTAACGGCACAGAAATTACTGAATATAGAGATGCGAATGCCCCAACACAGGTAGATGTCAAAACGCCTTACACAAGCTACGAAATGGCACCACCCACCTCAGTGATGCCTGGTGTTCCCAGAGAAACTGATCTGTTAAGTGTGCCCAGCATTAGCATCCCTTTCTAATCTGTAAAGCACTTTAGTTATCTATGGCCGTATTTACTCCGATCGAGCTGGGCGATATCTCTGACTGGATCTCTCAAGACTTCAATATCGGAGAAGCGACGGAGTTACGCGGCATTCATGGTGGTATCGAGAATTCGAATTTTTTTCTAGACACCAATCTCAATGGTAATAAGCATGAATATGTTCTCACCATTTTTGAACGGCTTACTACAGAACAGCTTCCTTACTATTTAGAGTTGATGAGGCACTTAGCGAATAAAGGCATTCCGGTTCCTAAGCCTGTTGAAAATAAGCAAGGTCAGATTTTATTTTCACTAAAAGGTAAGCCTGCCGCCATCGTTACTAAACTTCCAGGCTTATCACGCTTACAACCCGAAGCTCACCATTGCTCACTCGTTGGTGAAATGTTGGCCAAAATGCATTTAGCAGGAAAAGATTTTTCTCGAACCCAAGTGAATCTTCGTAGTCTGACATGGTGGCAAGAGACTATTCC
>CANIMS010000090.1 GCA_947468785.1 Betaproteobacteria bacterium | reverse complement strand
TGTCATTGATAAGAACAAAGATGGGCACGTCTCTCGTGAAGAAGCTCAGCAAGCAGGTATACCAGTTCTGAATTTTGATGCCGCAGATAAAAATAAAGACGGCAGACTAAATTTGAGCGAATGGACTTTGCTGAAGTTTTAATTTATCTGCCTCATCAGTAGAAAATCTTTGGGGAGAGTCTTGTATGATGATCTCAATCCATTGAGGGAATTATATGAATCAACCACTATCTCAAAATGAGCTTGAAGATCTAGCCGAGAAATTAGAGCGCCTTTCAGTTCAATACATACAAGATAAAAATTGGGCTGCACTGGAAATGATGCTAGATCCAGCCTGTCAATTTGTCAGTATGAATGGCGCTTGTGATCGAACAACTGCCATGACCTTGATGAAAGAGATGCATCTTGGACCAGTCAAATTTAAAGACTTTAAGGTTACTCAATCTGGAGATAACCTGATCATGAGTTTTTGGCTTGCCGCTCTTGAGTATCGCGATGGCAAAGAGCTTTCTCCAGACTATTCACCTCGCCTAAGTGTGTGGAAAAGACAAGATAGTCAGTGGCTATGTATTGCCTATGCCGATCTGATAGGCCAGAAGCGCAAAGATACAGCTTAAATGACTCGATTTAATGTTTGCCTAGTTCAGCCAGATAACTATATACACTCTTACGCGTTTTTAGAGCTGGGTGAGCTGCTGCACTTTTCGCTGCAAGAGCTTGGATATGATTCAAGTTTTGGGTTTAACAACCCAGATCCAAATGCCACCAATATTTTGATTGGCTGCCACCTGTTAGATCCTAAATTTATACCTCAGCTTCCTTCCTCAACGATTCTTCTAAATACCGAGCAGATTTACGGCGAGACAGACTGGAATAAGCCCATCTTTGCTTGGGCAAAACATTTTCAGATATGGGATTACAGCCCAAAAAATATTGAAAAATTTGCACAAATTGGTATCCACAATACAAAACTTTTCAAAATCGGGTATCAAAAAGAGCTTAATCGACTTGATATAAATAAGCCTAAAGATATCGACATATTGTTTTATGGCTCAGTAAACGAAAGAAGAAAAGCAATTCTTGATAAGCTAGAGGCTAAGGGACTCAAAGTAAAAGTGTTGTTTGGTGTTTATGGGCAAGAGCGAGATCATTGGATCGAACGCTCTAAGATAGTTTTAAATCATCACTATTACGAATCGCAAATTTTCGAAATTGTGAGAGTTTTTTATCTTCTTACTAATTCTGTAGCGGTGATAGGGGAAGTAAATGAGACAACATCAATAGACCCAATCTATAAAGAAGGGATTTGCGCCTCAAAGTACGAGGATCTGGTCAGCCACTGTGTTGAACTGGTTCATAGTGAGCCGCTGAGGAGGACCTTGCAGCAAAGAGCCTTTGCATCAATTGCTCAATATCCACAAGCTCTGTTTACTGAAGAGGTTTTAACTTGAGCCCAGATATTGATCGCTTGCATCTCGCGGCATGTGAGGCTGGGCGGGATACCTATGTAGACCCAGCTACTGGATATCAGGCCCTAACGAGTAAAGCGCTTCTAAAGCAAGGCGCCTGTTGTGGCAACTCTTGTAGACATTGCCCCTATGGCCATATTAATGTTGGAGACCCCAAGCTCATTAAGCAGTCATTTTCTGCGCCCGTACTAATGAATTGGTCAGGCAAAGATCAGAGTATTGACGTTTTATTTTGGTCGGGCGGAAAAGATAGTCTCTTAGCCTTGCAGCATTTACTTGAGGAAAAAAGAAGGGTTGTTTTGCTGACGAGTTTTGGCGCCCTTACTAGCAGGGTTTCTATACAAAATATTCATATTAAGAACATTGCCAAGCAAGCTGAATTTCTAAAGCTGCCTTTATGTTTGGTGCCTTTATTTCCGAATACAGATTACAAGACGAGTATTCAGGAGGCATTGGATTTAATTATTGTACAAACGGGCGCCCAAATCCATCGTCTGGTTTTTGGCGACCTGCATCTACAAAGCATTCGTCAGTGGCGGATTGATACTTGGCCTCAATATCATATCCATACACCCCTTTTTGATCATCCTTATGAAAGGCTCTTGAGTCAATTGTGGCAATTACAAAAAACCATGGACTTAGAGATTTCCCTTTCAGCAGAGCTCACAATGTCAAAGGAAGTATTGCCAATTGGAACCCCTTATACAGAAGAGCTGGTTGGGCGCATTAAAGAGAATGGCTTAGATGCCATGCTAGAAAATGGTGAGGCACATACTTTAGTTTTTCCTAGGGCCTGGAAAAAATATCAATAGGATTCAATATGCTTGCTCAAAAATTTAAATTATTTATTACTCCATTTTGTGAGGCCACCCCAGCTTGCTTGTTGGTTATGGTTCAGGGCAATATTTGGTTAGCCACCATGGGGCATCTTCAAAAGGCGCTCGAAACCGGTTTCCTAACAGGGCTTGGCGTATTAGTGCTCTCGTTTTTTTCTCATCGTTGGTTTAGCAATAAATATATTGTTGCCGCAATCACAGGCGCAATGGTATTTGTGGCCGACTTGATTGTTCACCCAAGTCATTTTGGAGGCTTCGCTACAGAAGCAATTGTTACGGGTGCATTTACCGCAATGATTTCTTTGGTTTTAAATGTCACTGGCAAAAAATTATTTTTGCATGCAAAAGACCGCATCAACAAAAAGTGAAAATATCTGTAATACTCTTTATTAAATCCACATTAAGACCAACTTCGCTCTGAATGGTGACTATATGAAAAAAAGATCTCTACTATTGATAACACTGCTACTCACGCTTCTTTTAAGCGGGTGCCTTGCAAGAAGCTATTCGCCTGAGGGCGTGAACTGCATTCCTGGCACGCCGTTTCAGGATATGCCAGTAGCTTGCATCGGCTTTTAATTTAGAACTGGTAGCCCAAGCCAAATAGTAGGTTTGTGGTGGTGGCGGTGACAGTTGAATTGAGCGTGGCTGGAACGCTGACATTTGCTGGCGTTTTCAAGTTGCCGCTGAGTGAGCGATTCAAGCTACCGTAATTGACATAGTTATATTCAGCAAATCCATAGAATCCTGAACTAATAATTTGTTTATAACCAAATCCAAGGCTAGTACCGCCCATATAAAAGTCGGTATTAACGCCATTGGCGCTCGAGCCTGTATAGCCCACCTTTCCATATAGAAGCTTGTTTTGATCCAGCGCCAATGCAGGAGCTATAAAAATATTTAATGAGTTGTTGACGTGAACTGAGGCGGAGTTTTGATATGTGCCAACACTTCCGCTATAGCTTGCAGAGGCAGTGGCATTTGATGTGGGAAATGGCGTGTATTCAATCCCAAGGCCTAGTAATAAAGGCGTGCCTGAGAAAAAGTTATATCCAGCTGCAACGGTACCGGTAAAGCCGCTAGCGTTTGAAACAGAAACAGTTGGCGTAAGGCTCTGCCCTGCTGCGCTCAGACTGGTATTGGAGAATGAAGGCGAAGCAGTTTGATAGCCAATACCAAATTGAGCATAGGGACCTGAAAATTTTGAGTTTTGTGCAATCGCCGTTGATGAAATGCAGCACAAGATCAAACTGTAAACAAAGGACCGAATTTGCATTTGCGTCTCCTAGTGAGATGGCTCTAATTGCCTCTAGAAGTGGAATATACAGCATTACTCACTAGAAAAAACCATCCTTAGAGTACTGGATTTAGGCGTAGTATTTCAGCATGAGTGAGTTTTATAAAACGCGAAGAGATCTTTTAAAAGCCCTGTCGTTGGCAGCCATAGTGATGCCCTATTCGAGATGGGCTTGCGCACAAAGAAAGTTTGATAAAAATCCATTTCTTCTCGGTGTTGCAAGTGGATCTCCTACGGACCAGTCAATTGTGTTGTGGACTCGATTAATAGATGAGAGATTGTTTGCTAGTAACTTATCCAATGAGCCTATAGAGGTTAGATGGGAGTTGGCGCGAGACCCAAAATTTTCTCAAACCATTCAATCCGGGATTTCCTTAGCCATACCAGCATTGGCATATTCAGTACATGTTGAAGTAAGTCAATTGCCTGCAAACCAATGGTTTTACTATCGCTTTTTAGTGGGCGGCCAAGTGAGCGCAGTGGGCAGAACTAGAACCCTTCCTCTCCCGAATCAGGAGCTTGATCATTTAAGACTTGCTTATGCCTCTTGTCAGCATTATGAGCATGGATATTTCAGCGCATATCAGCATATGCTCGGTGAAAAAGTCGATTTAGTCATGTTCTTGGGCGATTATATTTACGAGTATGGTCCTGGTCGCAAGGGCGTTAGAACTCATGACAGCGGCCCCATCATCTCTCTTGATGACTATCGCAAAAGATATGTGCTCTATAAAAAAGATGAGAATCTTCAAGCCATGCATGCTGCTTGTCCTTGGTTGATGACTTGGGATGATCATGAGGTACAAAATGACTATGCAGGATTAACTCCCGGCACATTTGGCCCCTACGTTTCAGATTTTCCTAAACGACGCGCTGCAGCTTATCAGGCCTACTATGAACATATGCCCCTGAAATCTTCCGTGCTCATTGATGGTTTAAATGGGCTCATGAAGGGTGCTGAGATGCGCATCTACGGAGATTTTCAATTTGGCAAATTAGCCAATATCTGCATGTTGGATGACCGCCAGTATCGAGATCCTGGAGCATGTACCCCATCTGGCAGTGGCTCAGCGATTTTTGATCCGAAAGGATGCCCTGAATTAAATAGAGAAGATCGAAGCATCTTGGGTGGTGACCAAGAGAGATGGTTGGCGGGCAAGCTGAGGGGTGCCGATAAAAATATTTGGAACGTGATTGGCCAACCTACTTTATATGCACAACGTTATTTTCCAAGTGGTGATCAATTGCTGATTTGGAACGATGGCTGGGATGGATTTCCAGCTGCAAGAAAAAGAATGGACCAGCTATTTATTGAAAATCAGGTGAAAAACCTTGTCATTTTTGGCGGAGATGTTCATGAAAATTGGGTTGGCTATATCAAAGCAGATTACGATAAATTCGATAGCCCTATATTGGGCGTAGAGTTTTGCGGCACTAGTATTAACTCTATTGGCAATGGCGGAAAGTATCTAGATGCTCGCTTAGCCAAAAATCGACACTTTATTTTTGCTGAGGCAACAAAAAAGGGGTATGGCATAGCCGATTTCACTCCTAAAGATTTAACGGTAACGCTGAGAGTGCTTAGCGATGCACAGGAAGAAACAACTAGCATTGAAACATTGGCCAAGTTTGTTGTTCGGTCTCACTCAAACAACATACAGCGCTTGTCTTAGTTGATTTGCTCTACCAATACAAATATTTTGGATTGGTGCTGAGTATTTGATTGAGCAATTTCTCATCATGAACCAATCTATCCAGACTATTGAATTGTTGTGCGTATCCTTGAGCGGCTTCAAAGCCAGTATGGGGCCAATCACTTCCCCACAAGAGCTTGGTTGGGCCAATTCTATCCAGCCAATAACCCAACACCTTTGCATGATCTAAGCCGGGGGTTCTATATTGCGCGCTGAGCTTTACCCAAAGCGATGAGGTGTGTTGCAGAATGCCTGAACATTCGTGCAAAAATTCCTCGCCGGTTTTAGGCCTGCCGAAATGATCGATCACAATTTCTGTGCCACTAGGGATTTCTAGAAGCAGGGTATTGAGTAGTCCATCATCATGATGTAGCTCTAGGTGCATTTCAGACTCATTGATAAATTCAATGAGCTTCCAATAATTTCGAATCATTGAATGCGGGTCTGAAACTCTAAATAAGTTGAGTCGTACCCCAACAACGCCTTGCTCTTTTAATTCTTCAAGTGCCGATCTGGGCGCGTTGGATGGGAGCACTGCAATCCCTTTAAGGGCGCCTTTACTTTGACTGACTGCTGCCAATAAAAAGGTGTTATCGATCCCTAGAAAGCTAGGCTGAACAATGACGCCTCCGTCAATGCCTAGTGGAGTTGCAACTGAGTGCCATTGATCAATGGTGGCATCATATTGAATTGGATAGCGACTCTGGGACTGATTGATGGTCTTGGCCAAAAAAATATGGAAATGGGCATCAATTTTCATATTGAGTATGCTACTTTATATTCTTACTTAAATTAGATCTTGGGGACACCATGAAGTTTCTTGCGGCATCGCTCTCTTTGTTTTTATGGCTCTTGGCAAACCCCTTGCATGCTCAAGAATGGCCCAATCGACCGATTAGCTTGATCGTAAGCTATCCGCCTGGAGGCACTGCCGATTTAATGGCTAGAACGATTGCGGGCCCTTTGGGTAAGGCGCTGGGCACTTCAGTGGTCGTAGAAAACAAACCTGGAGCAAGTGGACAGATTGCTGCATCGTTTGTAGCCAAGGCGAGTGCAGATGGTTACACGCTAATGCTGGATGCTTCCTCATACTCTGTAAATCCATCACTTTTTCCTAAATTGCCCTATGACCCAAATCGAGACTTCAAAACTCTAGGCGTTCTGGCGCAATACCCAAATGTACTTTTAGTTCACCCTGGCTTCCCAGCAAAATCGGTAAAAGAAATGGTTGCCTTAGCCAAGGCAAAGCCTAATGGGATTGCTTACGCTTCTTCTGGAAATGGTTCCGCACAGCATTTGGCCGGCGCATTGTTCGAAGTGAAAGCTGGCGTAGAAATGCAGCATATTCC
>CANIMS010000089.1 GCA_947468785.1 Betaproteobacteria bacterium | reverse complement strand
CCCAATTGCCGTTCTTTCAGCATGCATTTTTACTAGTGCAGGATTATTAAATACTGGAGCAGTCAGTGCCGTTGGAAAATATCCAGGCCCCATTGCATTACAGGTAATGCCAAACTTAGACCATTCCTGAGCAATTGCACGTGTTAGCTGCAATATTCCTCCTTTAGCGGCACCATAGGGCGCACTATTAGCAAAGGCGCGATAACTTTGCAGTGAGGCAATATTGATTATCCTACCCCAGTTGCGCTCTTTCATTTGCGGAGCCAAAGCTTGTGTCATAAAAAATGGGGCCGCCAATTGCACATTCAATTGCTCTTGCCAGCTCTGAGGGCTTATTGCCTCAAAGGGCTCTCGTAAATTAATTCCTGCTGCATTCACCAAGATATCTACTTTTCCTAATTTACTTAATACTTGGGTAGATAGCTCATTTGATTGCTCGAGAACACTTAAGTCAGCTACAAAGGATGATGTCTTGATACCTTGCTTGGATAGTCGGCCAACAGCCTCAGCTAATTGCGGCTCCCTACGGGCAGCGATTGCAATTTCTGCACCAGCCAAGCCAAGAGCCAAAGCGATACCCTCCCCTAATCCACTGCTACCGCCAGTGATTAGGGCAGTCTTTCCCTTTAAACCAAATAATTGATTAATCATAAGACTCATACCTCTACTGGGTCTCCGAGATCAAATTTTTCACTAGGAAAATATTTTTCCAAACGATCATCCGCAGTTCGAGCATGAGCTTCCATGCCCTCTAGGCGACTAATTCGAGCAGTAACTAAAGCCATTTCCTTACTGCCCTCACGCGTCATCTTCTGCCAGGTCAGTGTTTTCATAAATTTATGAACTGATAGGCCTCCAGAATATCTTGCAGCACCTTTAGTGGGTAACACATGATTAGGTCCGCTGGTTTTATCCCCAAATGCAACTGTAGTTTCTTCGCCCAAGAAGAGTGAACCATAGCAAGTCAGATTACTGAGCCACCAATCCAAATCTTTAGCGTGCACTTCAAGATGTTCGCTTGCATATTGATCTGATACCTGAGCCACCTCTTCACGAGTACTACATACAATGACTTCACCATAATCTCGCCATGCACAAGCAGCAGCATCTTTAGCAGTTGGTGGTAAAAGTTCAATCATTTGGGGCACTAATACCATTACCTCTTTAGCTAATTTTTCCGAAGTGGTAAATAACCAGGCCGGTGATTCATGACCGTGTTCCGCCTGACCAACAAGATCACTGGCCACAATCTTAGGATCAGCAGTTTCATCCGCGATGACAGCAATTTCAGATGGTCCAGCAAAAACATCGATACCCACCTTGCCAAATAATGAACGTTTTGCCTCTGCCACAAATTTATTACCAGGTCCTACTACGACATCGGCAGGCTTACCAGTAAATAGTCCATAGGCCAATGATGCAATCGCCTGGACCCCACCTAGAGTCATAATGACATCCGCGCCTGCCGCCTTGAAGGCATAGAGAACATAGGGATGAATGCCACCACCCCGAAATGGGCTAGAGCAGGCAATAATATTTTTAACACCAGCTGCTTTAGCTGTTGCTACCGTCATATAAGCAGAGGCTATATGTGCATAACGACCCGCCGGCGCATAACAACCAACCACATTGACTGGTAATACCTTTTGACCAGCTGTAACGCCGGTATGCAAGGTGGTTGAAAAATCAGTAATACTATTTTTCTGAGCGATTGCAAAGTCATATACCTGCTTAACTGCAAAATCAATGTCCTTTTTGACTGAGCTAGGCACATCAGCCAATGCAGCATTGATTGCCTGATCAGACATCACAATATCGCCAGACCATTTATCTAACTTCAGTGCGTATTCTTTAACAGCGGACTCACCATGCTTCTCAATATTTGATAGCATCTCAGTCACCACCTCCTGAGCAGTTGAAGTTTCAGTCTCAGGAGTTTTTGCTGCCTTTTTTAAGTAACTTATAGACATATCTCTAATCCTATTTGTGTAAGCGCTTACAGCTTATTTCCAAAAAAATGAGGCTGCCCCCATTTTTTTGGATTGATTAATTAATTACTTAGGGTTGTTTGCAAAATCACGTAATGTCTTATCAGCATTCACCATCTTCATGAACTCATCTGTAATGTATTCATTTGCAGGTGGAACTGTTTGAATCGCACCAGTAGATTGCATAAATGCAGCAATCGCATTAAACCAACCATCTACCTGTGATGGACCCTTTGAGTTATCCATGATTCTTAACTCAGCCGCTAAGTCATAAGTTGGACGTGTATCAAACTCTTTTTTCATAGAAGCTTCAGAAATCGTCACACCGCCCTGCTCATAGAACTTTTTCATCATAGCGATAGCTTGTGGCTTATTGGCATTCATCCACTTCCATGTACGCAAATAGATTGCCAAGAACTTAGCGACGTTCTGTGGGTTTTCTTTCGCGTAGTCACCACGCACAATCAGAGCTCCAGGAACAAAGGCTCCTCCATCCTTGCCGGTACAAATCACCTTAGCTCCAGCCTTCTCCTCTAAGGTATAAATATTTGGCGCCCACAATCCACCAAAGTCAGCATTACCGGAGGACATTGCAGAAATAATTTCACCTTGACCCATATTTTTAATGGTGACATCTGCTTTGCTCAAACCATACTTCTTCAAGCAGGATTGCACAGCGTAATCACCCGTAGAATTACCAGTGAGAACAATTGTTTGTCCTTTCAATGATTGCGGATTAGCTGCAAACGCCTCCGCAGCCTTACCAGTAGCTAACAAAGCATTGCCAGCAGATTCATCATTACTAAGCCCGATAGTCTTAATGCCAAATCGGACATAACCCAATACCGCTGGAACCGATCCAGTACCACCCACATCCCAAGATTTGGATGCAGAAGCTGCTATTTGTGGAACACCAGCGGGGAATGTACTGAACTCAGGTTTTAAACCCAATTCTCCCCACCAGCCTTTCTCTGTTGCTACAAAAAATGGTAGAGCCCAATACAGCGCAGGCTGATAGCTCACCTTAATTTCTGTCAGTGCAGGCTTAGCTTGCGCTTGCACATTTCCGATGCTTGCTGCTGCAAGAACTGTTGCGCCCAAAATACTGGCAAATGTTTTCTTAAATTTCATTTCTATCTCCCTCATATATTACAAAAGTGAATCAATGATCAACGCCTAGGTTTTGCTCACGTAACAACTTCCAAATCTGACTACGTAACTGTACAAATGAACTCAAATCCATCACATCCTCAATACGAGAATGTGTATCCCAACCTTCTTTTTCACGAGTTGGCCTAATCTCAATCACTTCTCTAATCAAGCCAGGCCTTCTTGACATCACCACGACTCGATCTGCGAGGTAGACTGCCTCTTCAACTGCGTGGGTAATAAATAAAACCGTTTTAGGGTTCTTGCGAGCAAGCCTAACAAGCTCTTCCTGCATGACCACTCGTGTTTGCGCATCCAAAGCACCGAATGGCTCATCCATCAGAAGCACTTCTGGCTCTAGAACATAGGCTCGTGCAATCGCAACACGTTGCTGCATGCCGCCTGATAGCTGATGAGGATAAGCCTTCTCATAGCCCTCTAATCCCATTAACGAAACTAAGCGAGCTGTCTTTTCTCTCTTTTCAGCGGTACTCATGCTCATTGATTTCAGACCAAACTCAATATTTTCTTGAACGGTCTTCCATGGAAATAAGGCAAATTGCTGAAATACCACCGCACGATCTGGCCCAGGCCCCTGAACCTCTTTACCGCCGACCAATACACGCCCTTTAGTAGGCATCTCCAGTCCAGCAACCATGCGCATACAAGTTGTCTTACCGCAACCGGATGGACCGACGATAGCGACAAACTCCTTATCTTTAACAGTTAAGTCAATGCCGCCTACAGCTAAAAATTCTTTGCCGCCTTGCTTAAAGCTACGTTGCACTGAATCGAAAACAATATCTGCCATAAATCAAATTTCTTTATAGTGAACGGCAAACTTCTCAGCCTGCCTTAAAAGTACATCAATCAATAATCCAATAAGACCAATCGCAATCATGCCGCTCATCACAATGTCGGTCTGAATACTCGCTTGTCCCTTAACCATCATGTAGCCCACGCCACTAGAGGCCACAATTAACTCTGCACCCACCAATGATTGCCAACCCAGTCCAGCAGAGATTCTGAGTCCTGCAATGATGGATGGAATTGCGGCCGGAAATAGGACCTCAGTCATTAAGCGTAATTTGCCAGCGCCCAGCATCTTGGCAGCTTCAAGATATTTTTTATCGACGTGGATCGCGCCACGATACGTATTTATTAAGACTGGAGGAAATGCCCCCATAAAAATCACCAATACCGGGCCACCGATTCCAGTGCCAAACCATAAGGCTGCAAATGGCACCCAAGCAATTGGCGCAACAAATCGAATGCTTTCAAAAAATGGAGTAATGATCTGATTGGCAAACCTAGAGAGTGCCATTAGCAAACCTAAGGGAATGCCAATGACTACTGCCAAAACAAATCCAGACAGAAAGCGCTGAAAACTTGAAGCAATATGCGCTAACAAGGTATACCCAGAAAAAGGTTCATTGATTAAACGAATAAATCTCAGGAGAACCTCATGGGGAGCAGGCAAAAATTGCCTAGGCACTACACCCAAAAGAACTGACAGATACCAGAAGCCAACAAAACTGGCTATGCCTAATCCAGTCCACAATAAAAACTCGCCTTGGTTTAAACGTTCTTGACGAGCCATCATGCTCTCCAAGGCATTGCGTACTGCTCAGCTTTAGCCAATATTTGCGTCATCAGCCAACCTGAAATAGCAACACTAATCATGCCCACTAAAATCATTGCTGGATTAATATCCTGTGCAGCTTGATTGAGGATAGATCCTAAGCCTAGGACAGCCCCCACTAACTCAGCGGCAACCAGTGTCGTCCAAGAAGCTTGAAGCGAGAGTCTCAAGCCAGTAAAGATTAATGGCAAAGCTCCAGGTATGAGCACTTCACGATAATAAGCAAAGCGACTAATTCCCAACATTGCGGCAGCTTCACGTTGCGGAACTTCAATGGACCTTACGCCAGTGAAGCTATTAATGACAGCTGGAACAAAAGCGGCAACATAGATCACCATTACCTTTGCAGAGTTGCCTAAACCTAACCAAACAATTGCTAATGGAATCCAGGCTAAAGGCGGAATGGGCCGTAAAGTTAAAAAGATGGGATTTACAAAAGCTTCAACCCTCTTGTTTGCGCCCATCAAAATACCCAACAAGATACCTAAGGACGAAGAAACTAAGAAGCCTGTTGTAACTAACATCATGCTTTGCAGTACATGCTGATACAACTTACCGTTGCCATACCCCTGCATTGCAATAATTCTGAAAGAATTCCAGGTTTCAGTAGGCGTAGGAAATCTTGCGCTCGAGATGACCCCCGTCCACTCGGTAAGTCCAAACCAAGCCAGGAGCAATATTGCGCAATACAAAAAGAAGGATAAAAGCTTGCTAAAAATTTTCAATTCCTTATAGAATGACAGAAAATGTAAGCGCTTTCATTCTAACCATAAAAACTCAGCAAAATTACGCTACCCTATTAAATTTGACTAGGACTTTCCCTTAGGACCAGATGAAGAAAATTGCGGGAACTATCACGATAGATCATGTTGCAGCTGCAGCAAAAGTATCAACTGCAACCGTATCTAGAGCCTTAAATCGACCCGAGACTGTCAGCGCAGCCCTCAAAGAGAAGATACACGGTATTATCAAGAAGCTTGGTTATATCCCTAATGCTGGTGCACGCTCGTTAATGCTAAAACGCTCAGGGACAATTGGCGTTATTGTCCCGACCCTTGATAACGCGATTTTTGCCCAAGGACTTGGTGAATTTCAAAGGCAACTCAATCTTTCTGGGCATCAACTCTTGGTTGCGAGCAGTAATTATGACCCCGTCATTGAGGCCACTCAAATCACCAACTTACTAGTCAGAGGTGTTGAGGGTATCGCCCTCTTTGGAACTAGCCAACAGAGAGAGGCATTAAAGCTCTTAAAAACCCGCGGCATTCCGTACATCCACGTAGGATCTTTGTCCGCCCCGCTTCAGGGCTACGCATCGGGCTTTGATAATCGTGAAGCAGTAAAGCTTGGAGTTCGACATTTATTAGATCAAGGCCATAAACACTTTGGCATTCTGACGGGTATCACAGAAAATAATGATCGAGCAAAAGATCGTGTGAATGGCGTTCTAGAATTACTTGCAGAGAAAAAGATGCGCATCAAACCAGAAGTCATCGTTGAATGCCCGTATGAACTACAAGAGGCCAGACTAGGGTTAAAAAAACTACTCCTCAATAACCCAAAAATTACAGCCATCATTTGCGGTAACGATGTTCTAGCAACAGGAGCACTTCTAGAGGCACAAAAGCAAGGCATCAAAGTCCCAAAAGAACTTTCTATCGTTGGATTTGATGATCTTGAGATATCTAGACATCTTTTACCGAGTCTTACAACAATTCATATTGATGCAATTGGCATGTGGGCACAGGCAGCCAATCATTTAATTTCGCAAATCAATGGGGTAGATAATCTACCCAAGAAAATCAAAGCCAACGTCAATTTGGTTATTCGAGAATCGAGTGGTGCAGCCCCAAAACGATAAGAGCGTTTTGATTTAGTCTTTTTTGATTGCTAAGGGCAA
The DNA here is from genome assembly GCA_947468785.1 of Betaproteobacteria bacterium. Taxonomy (GTDB): domain Bacteria; phylum Pseudomonadota; class Gammaproteobacteria; order Burkholderiales; family Burkholderiaceae; genus Polynucleobacter. Next base: position 27 of record CANIMS010000089.1, on the reverse strand, counting down.
GTCTTTTGCACTTGCATAGAAAACAAT
>CANIMS010000088.1 GCA_947468785.1 Betaproteobacteria bacterium | reverse complement strand
TATTTACCCTTAGCGCTATCTCTAAATATAGAGAAGCATCCTGCTAATCAAAGTACTCCTATTTTTATGGCCCATGGTACTTACGATCCAGTAGTTTCTCTGGACAGAGCACAAGCTTCGCATGCCTTGCTAGAAAAATTAGGTTATCACGTTGATTGGAATGAATATCCCATGGAGCACTCTGTCAATCATGAGGAGCTCAACGATATTTCACGCTTCCTGCAAGAAGTTCTTCCAAAAAGCTAATTACCAATCCCAGTTTATTCTTGCGATGTGCGTTCAATATCTCACCACAGTCAATGCAGATTGGGTTAAATCCCATTTTGATCTTGCTCTTCCCGTCTCAAGCTCTCATGATGTGTTTCCCACCTATCCTGGACCGATTGTCCTTAAGAGCCACAATACTGAACGCACGGCCATTGGACTGGCACGCTTTGGACTAATTCCCTCATGGGCAAAAGATGATGATTTTGGTAGAAAGACCTATAACGCCAGAGCTGAAACAGTCAGTGAAAAACCTTCTTACAGAAGCGCCTGGACTAAACGCCATTACGCATTAGCTTTAGCAGATGCTTTTTATGAACCCAACTACGAATCTGGAAAAGCCGTGCGAACCGGCATCAAGCAATCGAATGGAGAGCCCATGGCCATTGCCTCAATTTGGGATACCTGGACCGAACCAGAAACTGGCGAGTTAATTGTGTCGTTCTCAATGCTCACTATTAATGCGGATGGGCACCCTGTTATGAAACGCTTTCATAAACCTGAGGACGAAAAACGCACAGTCGTTCCACTTAAACCCGAATTATTTCAAGAATGGTTAAATGCCACCCCCGAGACAGCTAAAGATCTTCTAAGCCTCAATTCAATTCCTGATCTCAGCTTTGAGAACTAAAAATATCGTTTCAAAATAAATAATGAAAATTGCGTAAAATAAGTTATGCGCATCAAATATATTGCTTCATCTATTCTTCTGGCTTACTCTCTCGAGGCTTGGGCTATTGACTTACAACCAAATGATATCGTGGCACCTCTACCTGGAAGACATTCAGTCGCCATTAGTTATCTCAATACTGAAAACGGAACCTTATATAAAAACGGCACGGTAGTGAAATCCAAACCCTTTGCAAGTCCAGATATTGATGGACAAGCAGCTTTAATGCGCTTAAGCACAACCTATACTATCGGCGATTTACCTGCAGCCTCTTATATACAAATTCCCTACGGCACCATTAAACCTGCTGGATCCCTCTCTGCTTATCCATCGGGCACCGGTGTAGGCGATACCGCATTTATGACAGCAATTTGGCCATACTCCGATAGAAATGCGCGCAGATATTTTGGAATTGCAGGCTATGTCATTGCTCCCACGGGTAGTTATAACAATCAACAGCTTTTCAATATGGGTGAGAACCGCTGGAAGGCAGATTTACAAATGGGATACCAACAACCCATTACTAATAATATCGATGGCATGATTGCTGTCGATACAATGTGGTTTAGTACCAATAATCAATGTGCAGCACTATGTTTCTCGGCGACCAATACAAGCCTCAATCAAAAACCCTTAACCACTACCCAGCTTGGCCCAATTTACAAAATTGATGAGACCTATACTCTTGGCGCAAGTTACTTTTATGTAGCCGGGGGTGCAACAACTATTGGTAACGCATACCAAAATAATACGGCGAATACCCAACGATACTTATTGAGTGCTGTAGCCCACTATCCAATTGGACGAATCACACTTCAATATGGGCGAGACATGGAAATTAAGAATGGTTTTTTTGAAAGTCGCAGACTGGCCATCCGCTATCAAAAAGCATTCTAAGAAGCTTTTTTGAAATATCGCTTGATCATCGGCAGTCTGAAGGCTAGTAGCAAAAGAATGACGAAGCCATAGATCATCACTGTTTCAAGATCGTTTTTACCTGCCTTATGCCACCAGTAATGGGCTATTGCAGTACATGCAATAACGTAAACCAATCGATGCAGTAGGCTCCAATTTTTACCCAGAGCATGAAGGGCCCACTGATTCGAGGTCAAGGCTAACGGAATCAGTAATACAAAACTGATAAATCCCATCGTTATAAATGGTCTATCAATCACATCTTTCATCATGGCTTGCAGATCAAAATCTTGATCTAACCAAAGCCAGATCAGAAAATGCAGTAGTGCATAGAAAAAACAAAAGAGCCCGAACATCCGGCGTAGCTTGATCCAGATCGTCGAAGCAGTTATAAAACGCAATGGCGTCATTGCTAAGGTGATGCATAAAAAGACCAATGCCCACGTTCCCGTTGAGCGCGTAATCCATTCAACTGGATTAGCGCCTAAACCATCATTCATGCCTAACCACATGAGGCGAATGAGTGGCAGCAAGGAGAGGATAAAAAAACTAGCCTTTAGAAAAACCATAAGACATATTAGACGACTTATTTTTAGATAGATATGAAAAAGCCACCTGACGGTGGCCTTTTCAAAGTGGCTGATTAGGCCAAAGTTAAGCCTTCCTTATACAGCGGGAAGTTTCGTACGGGTCTACCGATAGCAGCTGAAATCGCATTCGCCACCGCCGGACCAACCACGCAAATCGTTGGTTCGCCCACTCCACCCCAGAAATCATAGCTTGGTACCAATACGGTTTCTATTCGGGGTGTAGATGCTAGCTTTAATAAAGGATAGGAATCTAAGTTCTGCTCCTTAATACGGCCATTTTCAACGGTAATTTCTGGGGTAAAGATTGCCCCTAAAGCCATTGCCACTGAACCTTCAATTTGCTCACGAGTCAGGTACGGATTGACAACGTGACCACAATTTAGAGCGAAGATTAGACGATTAATTTTGACGATGTTGTTTTGGACAGAAACTTCAGCAACGCAGGCAGAGTAGCTTGCGTAACCCATAAACTGTGCAACACCACGATAAACGCCTTTGGGTAATGGCTTTTCCCAGTTTGCTTTTTTAGCTGCTGCATTTAAGACACCTAAATGCTTTGGATGGCTTTGCATGAGCGCCTGTCTAAATTGCACAGGGTCTTTACCAGCCGCCTTTGCACATTCATCCATAAAACATTCCATGAAAAGACCATTTTGATTGGTATTCACACCCCGCCATGGTCCGACTGGGACTAGCGTGTTCTTCATGACATACTCGGTCAGCAAGGTTGGGAAGGTATAACCTAGCTGTGCATCAGGACCATTTTCATAAAAACCTTGCAGCTGACGCTCATCCTTGCCATTTTTAATAGATTGAGGTGATGCCAATGCATTAATCGACTGACCTGCTACTTTAATATGCATGCCTGTCACATTTCCGGAGCCATCAAGTCCTGCAGTCATTTTTGCCATAGCAATCGGATGATAAAAGTCATGAGTTAAATCCTCTTCTCGACTCCAAATGACTTTGACAGGCACTCCAGGATAAGCTTGTGCAACTTTTGCCGCATATCTGACAAAGTCTTGAGTAGATCCGCGACGACCTAAGCCACAACCAGCATCCAATTTATAGACTTCACATTTCTCTAACGGGAAACCAGTGGCCTCTGATAGGGCAGCAAAAGAGCCTTCACCATTTTGTGTTGGTACCCAGGCTTCTGCACGATCACCCGTAATCTTCACTGTGGCATTCATTGGCTCCATCGTGACGTGGGCTCGGAATGGCGTGAAATAAATTGCTTCAACTTTTTTCGCCGATCCAGAAATTGTGGCAGGCGCATCACCAACCTTGCGTTGCCAAAAATCACCCTGTTCATCCAAGCCATCGCGCATCATTTTATTAATTTCTGCTTGCGAAACGTTGGCGCCTTTGCCTTCATCCCAGACAATCGGCAAGATATCGGATGCAATTTTTGCGCGCCACCAAGTATCTGCTACTACTGCAACGGTATTGTCATTAATCTTGACGACACCTTTGACGCCACGCAGATTCATGATCTTGGGCTCGTCATAACTCACTAACTTGCCGCCAAATACTGGGCAAGACTTCACGGCAGCGCAAAGCATGCCTGGCATCTGTAAATCCAGGCCATAGACCTTAGTACCATTTACTTTATCAGCAGTGTCAATCCTTGCATAAGGTTGGCCAGCCACCTTCCAATTGCGAGGGTCTTTTAAAGTAATGCTCTTCGGATCAGGAGGAGTCAAGGTAGAGGCAAGTTCAGCAACCTTGCCATAAGTTGTTTTACGGCCAGTAGGTATATGAGTAATCACACCCTTATCTACTTTTAACTCACTGACAGGAACATTCCACTGGTTAGCTGCTGCTTGAACTAACATAATGCGAGCGGCTGCGGCGCCACGACGAACATAGTCTTCAGAAATACGAATGCCACGACTTCCGCCAGTACCATGCTCACCCCAAACGCGCTTACGGGCCAAACTTTGAGCTGGAGTTGCTGATTGGGTTTTTACCTTTCTCCAGTTGCACTCTAATTCTTCTGTCACAAGCTGAGCGAGTCCGGTACGAGTACCTTGACCCATTTCAGAACGTGCGATTCTGATAAATACCGTCTCATCCGGCAAAATGCTGACCCAAGCATTCACTTCTGCATCACCAACCTTAGTTGGGGTGTTGGGATCGTATTTTTGATCAATTTGCGCATACGCCAGATCAGGCATTGCGCCCACTCCCAGCATCAAGCCACCGCCCAATAGCGTGCCTTTAACAATAAATTGACGACGGGATTGATTCTCTAATAAGTTGTTATCTATAGTCATCATCTTCCCCTTAACCACGAGTTGCTGGAGAAGCGTCATACTGCGCCAAGACATCTGCTAATTTTTTCTGTCCAGACGCCACATGAATTCCATCACGAATTTTTTGATAGGTTCCACAACGGCACACATTTGACATAGCGTTATCAATATCAGCATCAGTTGGCTTAGGATTTCTCTTAAGTAAGGCTGCAGCAGCCATAACCTGACCAGATTGACAATAGCCACATTGCGGTACATCCAAGGCAATCCAGGCTTTTTGTACGGGATGCGAATTATCTTTAGAGAGCGCTTCAATCGTGGTGATCTTGGCAGCACCCACGGAAGAAACCGGGATGGAGCAAGACCGAACTGGCTCACCATTCATATAGACGGTGCAGGAACCGCATTGCGCAACCCCACATCCATACTTTGTGCCCGTAAGCCCCACCACTTCACGAATTGCCCAAAGTAAGGGCATATTGGGCTCTACATCAATATTCCGAATTTGCCCATTTATATTTAAGTCCATCCTGCCTCCTATTGTTCTGTTTGGAATTACTATAAATCATTATTGGCATTTTGCATCTGCACATAAACCCGATGTCCGGACATGTCGGTTCTGCTATCGAATTCTGCGGTAATTTGCTATTCTCAAGACTCAATTAAGGATAAATATGACGAACGAAGATCAAACCCAAAACGACGAAGATTTTGATTATGGGTGCGAGTGCGCCATGACCTTACTCAATGAACCCACTGAAGACTGCCTAAATGACCTCATTGATGAGCTCGATGAAGACGGGATGATTTCTACGGAAGTGGTTTATGGCTTATTAGCCACCATTCTCATGAGCATCAACGAAGAGGAACATGAGGGCGATGAGCACTAATCTGGAGTGCATAAACATCCATCTGCTTAGCCATCTGAATATCTAATCGCGTTATTTTCTTTGCAGAATGGGTGCTTAGGTTAACGAATACCTTATTCCATGAGTTTGACCAATCTGGATGATGATCCAGCTCATTGGCATACTGAGCACATAAACTCATAAACTCAAATGCCTGCGTGAAGTCAGTAAAAGTAAATTCACGCGAAATGACTTGTGCCTCAGAATTTATTTTCCATAATGGAATGGCTTGATGAAAATCAAAATCGAGGGGTAAGAGATTCGTCATTGGTCAACACTTTGAGATAGTTGCTTTAAATCTTCTGGGTAAAGCCATCGCCATTCGCCAGGAGCTAAGTCCAAAGGCATCTTATAAGCACCAATCTGGCTCCGGTGAAGCTGCTCTACATGATTACCTACTGCAGCCATCATTCGTTTTACTTGATGATAGCGCCCTTCTACAATGGTCATCGCCAAAATATTCTCCGACAATTGTTCGCATGCTGTTGCAAAACAGGGCTTCGGATCGTCATCTAGTACCACGCCGTTCATTAAGTGTTGAACTTGTTTTTCGGTAATTGGGTCAGGCGTAGTGATGCGATAAACCTTCCCAATATTTTTCTTTGGGGTGGTCATTTTGTGAATAAATTGACCGTCATCTGAGATCAATAGTAAACCAGTAGTGTCATAGTCTAGGCGCCCAACGCACTGCAAGCCTCGCTCTACAAATGGGCTGGGTAAGAGACTATAAACGCTCGGGTGATGAGTCGTTTTATGGGAGCACTCGTAATTGGCTGGCTTATTAAAAGCGATATACGCTTTCTCGTGGAACTCCCAATCTTTACCTTCGACATTGAGAACTAGGCTATCAGTCGGTATGCGCTCATTCGGATCTTCTGCCAAGACACCATTGACCTTCACTAGGTCTGCATAGACCAAATCCGCACAATACCGTCTAGTGCCAAAGCCTTGACTGAACAGTATTTTTTCAAGGGAAATTGGTTTTGCCATATATGCTGCAAAGCATACTACAGAGAACTGTTTTAGGAACTCAAACAGATTTCATATTAAGGTCGATCTTTAGATCCTTGGATTTCCTTCAATATCCATTCCTTGAATTTACTGGAATAAATATTCTGCTGGCTATTGGATGGCATGACCAAATAATAAGTA